>CAZWTI010000410.1:0-7707 GCA_964637065.1 uncultured Puniceicoccaceae bacterium | reverse complement strand
TTGAAAATTATTGTTAAAGAGATTCTTCTTCTTGCTTAACTTTTGGAAGTAGTGTCATAAGTTAGGGGAAAATGCCTGTTTGCTTAACTAGTATCAAAGATCGCCAAGAAACTTCTTTTTCAGTCTCATTGCTGGAGGAGTGGGATCGGGAGCACACTTGGCATCCGTTTGCTCAGACTGCAGAACGAGAGGTGTTTCCACCCATGCGAATCTCCGGGGGCGAGGGTTGTTGGTTACTTGACGCGAATGGCAATAGATATCTAGACGGTTATGCCTCGACCTGGACAAATGTTCACGGACATGGCGAACCGTCGCTTAATCGAGCAATTGCTGATCAACTTGAGCGGATGGCGCACTCCACGTATCTTGGACTTGCACATGATCCCGGTACTCTCTTGGCGAAGCGTTTAAGCGATGCCACTCCCTCTAATCTGCAAAGAGTTTTTTACTCGGACAATGGTTCGACTGCCGTTGAGGTGGCGCTCAAGCTTTCGCTTCGCTATTGGCAGTTGGTAGGCAAGCCTGAATGCACGACAATTGTTGCCATGAATGGGGCCTATCACGGCGATACCTTTGGGACGATGTCTCTTGGAGTCGATGGTCCTTTTACTGAACCTTGGCGCAAGTGGACCTTTCCAGTCAGGCATTTTCAGTCGCCGGCTTGCATTGAGCTTGATGGAGAGATTAGGCATGCCGATGATGTCGCCAGCCTTGAGTCTTTATCGCGTGTCTTGGAGGAGGAAGAGAATAAAACGGCGGCGGTAGTCATAGAACCCTCCGTTCAAGGAGCGTCAGGAATGTTGCAGCAACCCCCTGATTTTCTACGAAAGGTGGAAAGTCTTTGCCGAGATTTTGGAACACATTTGATCCTTGATGAGGTATTCGTAGCTTTTGGTCGACTTGGCCCGACTTTTGTCTGCGAACTTGAAGGAGTACAACCTGACTTCCTTTGTCTGGCGAAGGGCTTGACGGGTGGATATCTTCCCCTTGCGGCCACTCTTGTTACCAATGAAGTCTTTGATTCCTTTACGGGTCCATTCCATGAGCATAAGACCTTTTACCATGGGCACACATTCACAGCTAACCCGCTTGGGGCTGCTGTAGCCCTACGCAGTTTAGAGTTGCTTCAGGAAAGAATCCGACTTGGAGAGGTGGACCGTACAATTAAGATGTTTGGAAGGTGTGTAAGCAAAACTTTCGCCAACCATCCTTCCATTCGAGAAGTTCGCCAACGCGGCCTTGCTGCTTGTCTGGACCTTCACACCGAGAAGAATCTAACCTCTTCCCTCGAACGATGTTTTGCCCTCGATGTTTGTCGTGAGGCTAGGGGACGAGGTCTACTATTACGACCTCTTGGAAATTCCCTGCCACTTGTTCCTCCAATAGCAATTTCTGAAGATGAGATCGCCTTCCTCTGTAGAACTACGCTAGAAGCCATTGATTCCGTCTCGAACTCATAATTTCTACTTTTCCAAAACCACTAATCTCTGCTTCCGAGCCATGAACAGTCATACCGTTGAAGATGTTCGAGCGATTCACGATCTGCCGATCACCACCCTTATTTTTCGTGCGCAGGAAGTGCATCATCTACATCAGGACCCTTCGGGCGTACAGGCATGCGCGCTCAAATCAATCAAAACAGGCTCCTGTCCCGAGGACTGCAAGTATTGTCCCCAATCGGCTCACTACGAAACCTTTGTCAACTCAGAGACGCTTCTTGATACGGAGACCATTTTGCGTGATGCCCGATTAGCTCGCGATGCCGGTGCCACTCGATTTTGTATGGGTGCCGCATGGAGCAAAATCCCAGAGGGTGCCCAGTTCGAGTCCGTGCTGGATACGGTTTCAGTTGTCAATGATATGGGCATGGAGGTCTGTTGTACCTTTGGAATGCTTGAGGAAAATCAAGCCATCCGTCTCCGCGAGGCTGGTTGTTCTGTTTACAACCACAACTTGGATACTTCTCGAGAATTCTATTCCGAAATCATTACAACGCGAAGCTATGATGATCGTATGGAAACTCTCTCCAATGTCCGCAAAGCGGGCATGGAAGTTTGTTGTGGCGGCATCCTTGGTATGGGGGAGTCAAAGAAAGACCGCCTTGGCCTTCTGGCCGAACTTGCCAACCTCAACCCCCAACCGGAATCCGTTCCGATAAATGCCTTGGTTCCAGTCGAGGGTACACCTCTCGAAAACAATGAAAAAGTCGATGGTATCGCTTTTGTCCGAGTGGTGGCAACTGCACGAATCCTTATGCCAAAGGCAATGGTTCGTCTTTCCGCAGGCCGAACCGATATGAGTGAAGAATTGCAGACTTTATGCTTTCTCGCAGGTGCCAACAGTATCTTTCTTGGCGACAAGCTTCTAACAACCCCAAATCCCGATAAGGACGAAGATTCCGTCCTCCTGGAAAAGCTTGGTCTTCGTAATATTAATCCTGATGAAGCCCGTTCAGCCCAAGGTCGAAAAGTCGAAGCATCTGTTTCTGCGGCCTGATTCTGGCCGTGTCCACGACAATCCTCGTTTCTGGCAACGATACCGGTATTGGTAAAACTGTTGCCTGTTCTTCCCTCGCGAGAAGGCTTTCTCTCCTTGGTCGGACAAGTTACATCAAGCCAGTCGAAACTGGTGTCGTAAAGCCTGTGGATGCACAACATGTTTCCATGGCTGCCGAAAACGCCAAAACGATTACTCTGACCACCTTTCGCGAACCATTGGCACCTGTTGAGGCTGCTAAAGCCGAAGGCAAGGCGGTTAATTTTCTCGACTTGGTAGTCGAGACTCGCGCCCACTTTGAAAAAGAAGCATTTCTTTTGGTTGAGGGGGCTGGTGGACTTGCTACGCCCATTGATGAAAAGGGACGAGATTGGCTGGATTTTGCGGAGGCCCTACCCGTTGATTTTCTCTTACTTGTTGTCGAGAATAGATTGGGAATGCTGAACCAAGTGCGTTTGCTTGCTTCGCGAGTTCGCGATTCAGTGGTTCCCTACGGGTTTTGGCTCAACGAGGTTCATGTTCAAAGCGAGGCTATCCTTTCTGCTAATCATCGAGCTATTGCTCGTGAAACTTTTTCCGTTTGGGCTGAGCAGCGGCACGGAAGCCTTGAACCTGAGCAAACGTATTTCCCATGGGAAAATCCTTGATGAATTTTCTGGTTAAAGGCTGTCGAGAAGCTCTTCGAAAACAGGAGGAAGCAGGTTTGGTCCGTGCCGCAACGACTTGGCGGGCGGATAAGGAAACTCTCAATCTTGCCGACAATGACTACCTCAGTCTTGCCTCACATCCCGAGGTTAAGGCAGCGGCTTGTGAGGCGATTGAGCGATATGGATGTTCTTCTTCCTCTGCCCCTTTGGTAACTGGTTTTCGCCCACCTCACAAAGCCTTGGTAAATAGGCTGGCCGCTTGGTATGACGTGAATCCCGATCAAGTCATGCTTTGGAATACTGGGTATTCTGCTAATCATGGGATTATGGGTGTTCTCCCCAAGAAAGGTGATCTTGTCTTAACTGATCGCCTAGTCCACCACAGCATTCTTTCCGGCATTCTTTCCGGTGGTGCTCGTCTTAGGCGTTATCCACATCTTAATCTTGAACGACTCGAAACATTTCTAGTGCAAAATGAACCTGAAAAACCTGTGTTTGTGGTCACTGAGTCAATTTTTGGAATGGATGGTGACTGTCCGGATCTTCAACGCCTTGCTGACTTGCGTGAAAATTATGGTTTCGTTCTTGTCTTGGATGAGGCACACGCTCTTGGGTGGTATGGGGAGAAGGGTGCTGGTTTGGCAGAGCAAGAAAGCCTTCTCGATCAAGTCGACATTCTCGTGGGTACGCTTGGTAAAACTCTCGGTTCCCAAGGAGCATTTTCCATTTTTCGTGAACCTGTAGTGAAACATTCCCTTGAGAATTTCTCAGGCGAATTCGTGTACTCTACTTATCTTTCTCCTGGAAGTGCCGCAGCTGCATCTAGGGCGATTGATCTTGCCGAAAGCTTATCTCTAAAACGTGTGGCTTGGCGAAAGTCCGCTAGTTCATTTCGTACGGAGTTAATATCCGAAGGGTTAAAAACGATTGATGGAGATTCTCCAGTGGTTCCGATTATCCTTGGAGAGGTTGACACCGTCTTAAGAGGAGCGGAAAATCTACAGCGAGATGGAATCAAGGTGGCTGCCATTCGACCGCCCACGGTGCCTGAGGGTGCAGCTCGTCTTCGTCTTTCACTCAAGGCGGACTTGCCGCTCGAAGGACTTGCTACCCGCATGGCAAAAGCACTGAAATGAAATTTCTCTGGATTGGTGGATGGGCTATTCCGCCAGCATTTGTTCGAGCAGAAGCATCGAAATGTTTTCCTGATGTCGAGCATCATGTCTTACCTCCTACTCATGATATTCGAACCGAACGAGAATTTGATCGCATTATTGGGCACTCCCTCGGTGCTTTCCTCCTTCTTCGCTGGCCCGAGCGTTTTCGGGCTGTCCGCGGTACAGTGCTCCTCGCTCCCTTTCTTGGTTTTCCTCTGGAGTTCGATCTTGGTGGACGGGTCAGCCTTGCCCAGTTGAGGCTTACTGCCCGTCACCTCCGTAAGAATCCGCTCGCCGCAGTGAATGATTTTTACGAGCGAGCTGACCTTAGTCTGCGAGCTACCGCCCTCCCCTACCTTGTTGAAGACTTGGCGTGGGGACTGGATGTTCTTCAAACTGAGACAGTCGATGAAGCACCCATTAAGAACCAAAGTCGACTTATCGTCTTGGGTGAACAAGACCCTCTTCTTGAAGCAGCACGTATTGCCGAAAATTTCCCCTGTGCAAAAATTCTTCCCATGGCCGGGCATCGCATCGAACATTTACTTGCAGGATTTTCCGGCGAATAGGATTGCGTTTCCTCTTAGGGCGAAAAAGTTGCCTCAATGCAAGATTCTCAAGATGAAGCGATTTCAATTTTCAAGGAAACGGGGGCTTTGCTTACAGGGCATTTCATTCTGCGCTCGGGGTTGCATAGTGGACATTATTTCCAGTGCGCTCAAGTCTGCCAATACCTTGACAAGGTCACTCGTCTTGCAGAATTACTCCTTCAAAAAATGGGCCAGATCAAGATAGATGCCGTAGTTGCTCCGGCCATGGGTGCCCTCGTCCTGGGGCAAGAGGTTGCTCGTCAAATGGGCAAGCGCTACCTGTTCCTCGAAAAGATCGACGATAAACTTGTCCTGCGCCGCAACTTCAAGTTCGTGCAGGGTGAACGGGTGTTGATCATTGAGGATGTTGTTACGCGCGGCGGACGCGTTCGGGAGGCCCTTGATATCGTGCAGGGGTTGGATTGCGAAGTGACCGCTGTTGCCGTGTTGGTGGACCGCAGCGGTGGTAAGACTGACTTTGGCGTCCCTTTTGTGAACCTTGTCGATATGAGCTTTCCAACTTATCAACCACAAAGTCTTCCGCCTGAACTAGAAGCTCTACCGCCGATAAAGCCTGGAAGCTAAATCTTTGGTTGGCTTGGGCAAGGAAACACCTTTCCCCTACCCTCTTGCACCTGTCCAACGTCTGGCGGAGAGGAAACCCCAGAGGGCACCGACTGCTAGACCACCTGCGTGTGCCCAGTTGGCAATAGAACCGAAAATACCCGTAAAGCAGAGAGCGAACCAAGCTAGCATGATAATGATGGTCGTCTGGTGCATTTGCATTCCGTCTCCGGGATCGAATTTTCCTTTCATCCAGACATAGCCAAAGAGACCGTAAACTACCCCGGACATCCCTCCAAAGAGCGGTCCGGAAATGAAAACTTGGGCCAAGTTCGAGAAGATTGCGAGCAGTATCAAAAAGCCGATGAAAAACCCTGTCCCTCGGCGCGACTCAATCATGCTTCCCAAACTGTGTAGCCAAAACATGTTGAACAGTATATGCAGGAATGTGAAGTGCAGGAAAATTGGAGTAATAATGCGCCAGATTTGCCCTTTTTTCAATTCAGGCAGAAAATCTTGTGCGGTAAGTGCGTATACGGGGACGGTAGCGGTTTCCGTAAGATTCTGGTCGCTTGAGGTGCCCTGTAGGACAATTTGATTTAAAAAGCCTCGAAGATAGTTGGCGACTTCAGAGGGGGTTCCGGTTTTTGCCCGCAAATCAACTTTTTCGGAAATGTACAATGATCCAACAGACCTAGTATCTTGCCCCATCTTGGATACGAAGAATGTGGCTATGCAGGTAATGATAAGAGCCAAAGTGATCATGCCGGGGCGTCTATCTCGCTCCCGCCAAGTGCCTCCTAGGTTCTCTTCTCGCCATCTGCTGGCTTCCTTGGCTTCTTCCTTGCGTTCTTTTTTTTCCAGTTTCAGGGCCTCTTGGGCCGATTCGGCATATTTGGGATCTTCCGGGTTGTGGCGAAAGTCACGTAGTTCAGCCATGGCTTTGGCGAGCTTGTCCTCGTCCTGTACCCAGACCGTCCATGGACCCCCGTCTTCCCCCTCAACTTCGGAAGGGATATCCTTGTAGTTCAGGTACCCTGAAAAATTGGAAGCCTCTTCCTCGACATCGAATTCCCCGATAGGCCTCATATCACCTTATCCTAGTTGGAATACATGCTTCATTCAACTGCCGACTTGAGTAAAAAGTCCTTGGATGTAGATCAAGAGGTTGAAGAAAATTTCTGAGCAATAATGAATGGCGGCTCCGAATTTGTCTCTGAAAGTGGGCAGGTTGATGAGGACGATGAGGATGAGAAAACCGTAGGTGCTTAACTTGGCGTAGGTTTCATCCCGCATCCTGATTGCGTGCTTGAGGAAGTGGGATCCGTCAAGCGGTGGTATCGGGATCATGTTGAAAATGAAAAGGACGCAGTTCAGCAAAATGACTGTTTCTACGAGCTGGATGAATTGTTCACTACCAGTACTAATGCCGAGAACTAATCCCGTGATGCAAGCCGTTGCAAAGGCAATGCACAAATTGGAGGCGGGACCTGCAGCGGTAACGAGCAAATCGTCTCGTACACGCGTCTTTTTGTTTGGCAGGGATACCCGCACTGGCTTTCCCCAACCGAAAACGGCAAAACCAGGGCTGAGAAAAATGACCATTAGCGGGATTAGAAAAGTGCCGATTGGGTCGATGTGGGAGAGTGGGTTCAAGGTGACTCTTCCTTCTGAACGCGGTAGAGGATCGCCTAGCTTGTCAGCCGTGATGGCGTGTGCCCATTCATGTACACTCAGGCTGGCTACGAGGACGAGGAACAGAATCGCTTTGTCCGACCATTCCCCAACTTCTGCAACTAGCAAGAAGGAGGATTCGTTCGGAAAGGTGAACGGTGTAGTCACAAGTTGCGGATTATCGTTCCAGGCGATTGCCGTTTGGGATGGCTTGCGTCGACTAATCTCGACAAACTTATCCGTACTTCCCCCCTTTAGTCGTAGGAGGCTCGTATTGCATCGACTTGCATCTTACAAAGTAGCTTTTCCTCCCTTAGGCGCGAAGATACTAGTCGTAGCCTTCTAAGATTACTGTCGATAAATTTCTCGGGCAATTCCTCAAGATTTGCTTTTCGGCTATGCTTTTTTGATGGGGCATCCGAATTTTTATGCACCCCACTCTTCTTTTTTTGGTTTTGATTCAATTTCTTGAAAATGTTTTCACGCGTTTTTCTTAAAGCTGGTGAGGTAATAGTCCTGAGGATGACTTTTGCCTCTTCCTCCCTCCTTAGCTCCAATAATGTTCTTGCTTCGCCGATT
>CAZWTI010000409.1:0-2648 GCA_964637065.1 uncultured Puniceicoccaceae bacterium | reverse complement strand
ATGAGGCCCGCGGGGAGACCGGTGGCGACGAAGTTGTCGGCGTTTTCGGTGGCCTGGATTTGGAAGGCCGTCTGGGGAGGCAGGGCTCCGTCCCCGTCTCCGTTGTTCCAAATCGCCGCTATGGCGCTGTCGCTGAGGGCGACGTCGTACATGCGGAAGTCGTCGATCTCGCCGTAGAAGGTTCGGTGATTGTGAGTCGAGTGCGAGTGTCGGCCGATCCGCAGTTCCGAATTTGGCCCGTTTACCTCGTCCGTCCAGATTTGCGACCGTCCCCAGTTGGAATTGAGGGCGCCGTCGAAGTAGACTTTGATTCTGTTTCCGTCGGCGGGACCGGTGAAGACGTGTGCGAAGTGCACCCACTTGTCCCTGTAGTTGGCGTCATACCGGTTGGTTCGCGGATCCCAGCACCAATGCTGTGAGTAGATTCTCCTGTAGCCATCGTTGCCGACGCCGCGGAGACCAAAGTTGTTGTTCTTGCCGTTTCGGCAGGCATCGTCGCCGATATTGTAGAGACCCGACTCATTGGTGTTGGGTTGGCCGTTGTAGGCCTTGACCCACATGGTGGCGGTGCGGGCCCTATTCTGGTAGAAGCCGACGTGCGAGGGCTTGGCGTTGACGTTGATCCACTCGTTCTTGGAGAACTTGACGGACTTGCCGAACTTGCCGTCCACGAACTCGGGCTTTTGATTGCTGTTGCCCGTGAAGGTTCCCGTGAAGCCGCCGAGGTCGGATTTTGTCGTCGTCCCCGATCCTTCCTCGAAGCGGAACCAGGCAGTGAGGTCTTCCTCGTGTGCGAAGGGTGTGCGGACGAGGTAGGTGGTGTTCACGTCCAGGACGCCGTATATGGAGGGTTTGGTAAGGTGGATGACTTCGCCCGCGTCGATCGAGCCGTCGTCGCCCACGAATGCGGTTACGAAGGCCAGAATCACTCGTCCTCCCGCGCCCTTAGCTTCGAAGGCGCCCTTGTTTATGATGCCCGAACCGCGAATCTGGAGGGTGCCGCCCGCGCCGTTGGCGGAGAAGGTGGCGGTGGTGGCGTCGTCGCGACCGAGGGCGACTTGACCGTCGGTCTCCAAGGAGACGCCGGAATCATCCAAGTCGTTCTGGACGTTGGTCTTGATCACGATGCCCGACCCGTTGGTTTCCTTGAGTACGAGGGCGTTGGTTCCCGATACGATGACCTCGACGTCGGGACCGATGTTGATCTTCTCGAACTCGAAGACGGCTGCGTTGGGCCATTTTCCGTTGAAGTTGTAGCCTGCGACGATCTCGCCTTCGCCGTGCCTTCCGTCTACGTGATACCAAGATCCGCTGGACGTCTCGAAGTAAAGCTTGCCGGTATCGTAGTCGAGGGTCTTCGCTCCCATGTCGCCGATGACGGCGATTGAGCCGTTGCCCGCGTCGATGTCCCCGAATTCGACCGCCTTGTCGGTGAGAAGGGCGATACGCCCGCCGCCGCCGGCCTTGCCTGCCTCTCCGCCCTTTGCGAAGATTTCGCCGTTGTTGATGATTTCGCCGGCCTTCAGGCGGATGCCGCCGCCGGAACCCGAGCCGCCTGCGGAAGCGTCCCCGCCGTTGACGGTGATGGTGGCGTTCTCGCCGATGGTCAGTTTGCCCGTGCCGTGGGCGGTGATGCTGATTGCGCCGCCGCCGCCGGCGCCGCCGTCGGAACCGCCGGAACCACCCACGGTGGCGTTGAGGTCTAGGTCGCCGTAGATTTTGGGTTCAATGTCGCCCGTGCCCGGACCGCCGTAGGAACCGCCGGCGCCCGTGTTGACGTCCGTGCCGCCTCCCGGGCCTTCGCCCGCGGAATTTACGGCCCCGCCATTCCAGCCGCCGGGACCGGCGGTGCCGTCGGATGAGCCCGCGAAGTCGATGTCGGCCTCGATGGTGACGTCGCCGTGGTTGCGGGTGGATAGGGAGAGGGAGTTGGCGCCCGAAATCTGCATGATCACGGAACCGCCGAGATTGATGCGGTCGAAGGTGAAGCTGCAGGTGGTGTAGGAGTAGTCGAGTCCGCCGGACGTGAAGATCTTGTCCTCCAGCGTGCCGAAGGCCAGTCCGGTGCCGGTGGGACCTTGGTAGGTGAGGGTGCCCGCGGAGGTGTCGACGATGACTGAGCCCGTGACCGCCTCGAGCGAGGTCAATCCGCTGATGGCCGACTCGACGTATAGGGTGCCGTCTCCCCCCACGACGGTGTCGCGGGCGGTGTTCCGTCCGCCACCGATGTAGTACTCGCCCGTCACGAGGGCGTTGCGGGAGATGAGGGCGATGCGTCCGCCGCCGCCGGCTCCGCCCCAGGTGTCGTTGGCGCGGTCGCCGCCCGTTACGGAAAGGATGCCGTTGTTGGTGATGTTCTTGCCCTCGATGCGGATGGCGCCGCCCGAGCCGGCACCGCCGTTGCCGCCGCGATCCAATTGGTTGCCGGCAAGTGGGGACACGTAGATGTCGCCGCCGTCGGCGAGAATCTGGACGCCTGCGCCGATGAACACGGAGCCGTTGCCGTCGGCTATGATCTCGATGGCGCCGCCGCCGCCGCCGCCCGAACCGGCCCCGTGGTGAGCCCGGTTGTGACCGCTGCCGCCGCGGCCGCCGGAACCGCCGATGAGGGCGTCCAGCTTGCGGGCGCCGTAGGTGAGACCGGCGAC
>CAZWTI010000408.1:0-4675 GCA_964637065.1 uncultured Puniceicoccaceae bacterium | reverse complement strand
CGCTTATGTGGCTGGGAATGTCGGGAAATCCTTCGCCGAATTGGTTGCCGAATCTTCTAAGGAAGATGCAACCGCAGTACTGGAATTGAGCTCATTTCAGACGGAAACCCTCAAGATTCTTCGCCCCGATTCGGTTATTTGGTCAAATCTCGATGAGGATCATCTCGACCGTCATGGCGACTTCGCTTCCTATTTTCAAGCCAAGGCTCGCTTGGTGGATAGATTGGCGAATGGTTTTTTCATTTCGGGAGCCTCCGTGCTTGCGGCGTGCCGGTCCTTGGGCATGTCACTTTCCTCAAAACCATTTGTAGCGCTCAGGCAAGATGCGGAAAAAATTTCCCTGCCTGCGGGTTCTCCTTTCCGAACCTTCCCCCAAAAGGAGAACTTGGCCATTGCCATGGCATTTGCTGAAGAGGAAGGGATTTCCGACAATGACTTTGAACACGCATTGCAAGGTTTTCGAGGCGAACCTCATCGTCTCGAACCAGTTACTACAGTTGGTCAAGCGACTTTCTGGAATGACTCCAAGGCAACGAATTTTTCAGCTGCACTGGCCGCCTGTCGCAACTTTGACTGTAAGCCATTCTGGATTGGGGGTGGACAATCCAAAGGTGGAAACTTGGAAGTATTTGGCAAACGCTTGAAGAATCTCGTATCCAGGGCCTATCTCATCGGCGAGACGGGTCCTACTCTAGGAAAGATTCTTTCCTCGATAGGATTGAGGTCCCTTGTATTTAACGACTTGGCTAAAGCAGTGGGTGCCGCTTTCGACGACGTCTGCGAGGCAACGGACGTGCTTTTTAGTCCGGGATTCGCCAGCTTCGATGCCTATTCTAATTATGCGAGTCGTGGAAAATCTTTCGTTGATATCGTTTTGCGTTTGAAGAATCCCGTACGAAGGCGTAATGCCGTTACCTAGGCCTAAAGTTCGCTAACAGTAGAATCATCATCATGAAACTGACCAAAATATTCGGAATTGTTTTATCGTTACACGTTGGAGTCATCCTTCTCGTAATGTTCCAACCCGGTTGCCAAGTGCTTAAGAAAATGCGCGGTGGTGGTGGGGACGATAACAATACCTCCGAGACGAAATCAGCTGAAACCGCCGTTGATCCGGCATTCAACGCCGGAACTGATTTGGGGCAGAAAAGTGCAGAAACGGAAACGACCGCAACTGGGGATGGTCGTTTCCCGCCCACCCGGCCTTCGGGAGAGTTGATTATTCCTGGAGCTGGAGAGGTCTCGACGGAAACTTCTCCATCTTCGGGCGTTGGTCTTAGTCCAGAGGGTGTATCCGTTTACAAGATTGCCCGTGGAGATACCTTATGGGGCATCGCCCGCAAGAATAATGTTTCGCTCAATGCCTTGCTTGGCGCGAATCCAGGACTTAACAAAAATACGCCGCTGAATATTGGACAGCAAGTTTTGGTGCCCGACAAAGGGGCCGTCTCGGCTGTCGAGGTTCCAGCCACTCCTACAGGTTCGACATCCTATACAGTCAAGAATGGAGACAGCATTACTCGAATTGCAGCTGTTCACGGAACAACCATTTCCGCGATCGTGGAACTTAATGGGTTAGCCAATGCAAACAGTATACGAGTTGGACAAACCCTCGCCATTCCAGCCGCTGGCGCCGCTGTCCTCGCACCTTCGCCATCACCCGCTCCCCCATCGGTTGCGGGGGGCTCGACTTATGTCGTAAAAAAAGGAGACAACCTTACGCGAATCGCTGTGCTGCACGGTACAACCGTTACGGCTATTATGGGCTTAAACGGCATGACCAATGCAAATAGCATTAAAGTTGGACAAACCCTCGTCGTTTCCACTGCGGTCGCGCCCATACCTGCCGCTCCTCTTCCCGCGCCTGCTGCTCCGGGAAGTCCTAAGCCGACCGCTCCAGATGGCAGGAGCCTCAAGGATTTCTTTGATGATGAAAGTGTACCTGTAGTTGAGGCTCCGGAGGAGGGCACTCCGGCTCCGCCAAAGGATTAGGCGGCAAGTTGGTGGAAGGGGTTAAAAACGGTGGGTCAGGCGGCTATTGGTCGATCAAGAGTTGGCCAATCCAACTTGGTTCCCTCCGTCATCGTTGCGGTGGCCTTGGCTCTCACCACCTTGGGATTGGTAATGCTCTTCAGCGCTGGAGCTACCCGTGGTGCTCACGCTCTGCTGTCGAAACAAGCGATGTGGTTGGGGCTGTCAATCGTAGCGGGAGCAGTTGCCGCCACGATCAACTTAGAGTGGATTCGGCGAAGATCTTGGCTCCTTTATTGCGCGTGCATCTTGGCTTTGGCTTTGATTTTCGTGCCCGGATTGGGCGTCAAGGTGAATGGTGCACAGCGCTGGCTAGGTCTTGGGCCCCTAAGGGTTCAACCATCGGAGTTTGCAAAGATCGGAATGGTTCTGCTCTTGGCTTCCTACCTTTCAGGTCGTCAGCGAGAGATAAAATCTTTTTGGCATGGTTTCTTCACGCCTTCTCTAATCGTAGGCTTGGTTCTTGGGTTGATCATGCTTCAGCCGGATTTCGGGACCACCTTTCTTTGTGGTGCAGTGGGTGCAACGATGATGTTTCATGCAGGCGTCAGCATGCGCTGGCTTTTGCCGATCGCCGGTTTGGCGATATCCCTATTCTCCTTCCTCGTCTATCTCGACCCGGTTCGTATTCGTCGAGTTACTTCCTTCCTCGACGTAGAGGCAAATGCGAACGACAGCGCGTACCAACTTTGGCAAGGCATGCTTGCTTTCGGCGTCGGCGGGGTGGATGGAGTCGGTTTGGGAAAAGGTCGTCAACAGATGCATTTTCTTCCGGAGGCACACACCGACTTCATCTTTTCCGTAATTGGCGAGGAACTCGGTCTCGTTTTCACTCTAGGGATTGTCCTGTGCTTTCTACTCTTGTTCGTCGTGGTCGCTTGGAGATTGAGGGAAGCGCCAAGCCTTTATCCTTTTCTGCTGGCTATGGGAACCTTGCAGATGATCACGCTTCAGGCCATTATCAACGTCGGAGTGGTTACCGGATGCATGCCCACGAAAGGGATGTCTCTACCATTCATAAGTTACGGAGGTTCCAACTTGATGGTGACCTTCGTCATGATCGGGTTGATTTTAAACGTATTTCGGGGATGGGGTCGTCCGGTCTTGGCGAGGTCAAGAGAGTTATGAAATTCTCCACTCTTAATTAAGGACTGAAATCGATGAGGAACATCGTGATTGCTTGCGGCGGCACTGGAGGGCATCTTACCCCCGGGATTGCCTTGGCGCAGGCCTTGGAGGAGCGGGGGTACTCGAGTTGGCTGTTCATCAGCAGGAAGTCTGTTGATGCCCGATTGTCTGAGAATTACCCTGAACTTAGTTTCGAATGCCTGCCCGGAGCCCCTCTATTGAAAAGCCCTTGGGGCTTGGCTCGTTTCACCAAGGGTTTGATAGGTTCATATATTCATTCCTCACGTTTTTTTCGTAAAGTTGGAGCAGATGCTTTATTCGGTTTCGGTGGCTTTACTTCCGTGGGACCTATTTTGGCGGCCCGGACTCGTGGGATTCCCGTTTTTTTGCACGAAGCTAATCGCGCCGTTGGTCGTGCTGTGCGAGTCATGAAGAAACGAGCGTCCAAAATTTATCTTCCGGAGGGTGTTCGGCTCGAGGGTATTTCAGGGAACAAGGTACACAACTTGGGTTATCCTCTTAGGCGAGAATTTAGGAGATTGCCTCGTGAGCGTGCCAGAAGAATCTTGGGTGTCGAATCAAAGGAGCGGCTACTGGTGGTGCTAGGCGGGAGTCAGGGGGCTGCTTCTCTTAACAATTGGGTCAAGGATAACCTAGAGGCTTTAGCCGCCGAGGGTATTTCCGTGTACTGTCTCACTGGAATGGGCAACGAAAGTTCGGGCGTTATTCAGATGGCGGATTCAGGCGGAGCAACTTTAAACATGCGCTTCGTCCCTTTCAGTGATCAAATGAACGCGGTTCTCTCGGCTGCTGACCTGCTTATTTCTCGAGCAGGCGCAGGCTCAATCTCAGAGATCATTCGTTGCAGAACTCCTTCCATCCTTGTTCCCTACCCTTATGCTGCCGACAACCATCAAGCCCTCAATGCAGCATTCCTTGAACAGAAGGGCGGGGCGATTGTTTGCCCCGACAACCGTA
Organism: uncultured Puniceicoccaceae bacterium; assembly: GCA_964637065.1. GTDB lineage: Bacteria > Verrucomicrobiota > Verrucomicrobiia > Opitutales > Seribacteraceae. The sequence goes on along the minus strand of CAZWTI010000408.1, from coordinate 538 downwards.
TTGGTGAAGATCTTCTTGAGGAAACTCGGGAGGTTATGTTCAACGAGGTTTTCAGAGGCATACTCAGGCGTAATCTCGGGGCGGTTGATCCCGGAGACGTTGTTTCCCAAATAGTAACCGACCTCACCAACCAGTTAAAGCAGAGTCCCTCTCGCGAGGTAATTGCTGGGGCCTTGCCCTTTGCAGGATGAATGCGCCCCGCAACTGTTTACTTCTTGGCGCCGGTGGTATGGGTATGGCTCCATTGGCTTTATATTTGAGAGAGGCCGGATCAGAAGTGGAGGCTTTTGACGATTCTTTTCGTGAACCAATTCGTGGCCTTTTGGAAAAAGCCGGCGTCCGTTTGCTTTCGGAACCTTTTCCGAATCGTAGGCCCGATGTCGTGGTGCGTTCTTCCGCAGTCTCTGAGGATCGCCCGGAACTTGTCCGTTTGCGGAATCTAGGTGTACCTGTCTATAGGCGTGGCAACTATTTGGCTCGTTTGTTAGTCAATCGAAAGACTCTTGCCGTTGTCGGGAGCCATGGCAAGACCACCACG
>CAZWTI010000407.1:0-9523 GCA_964637065.1 uncultured Puniceicoccaceae bacterium | reverse complement strand
CTCCATGCACAGCAAGTCCGCCTTGCACGGCCCCGCCATGTTCATGATGAACAGCGGGTTCATTCTACCCGGATTTCCCAGCATGGGGGCATGGGTCACCTATGGACTGGGCAGCGAGGTGGACAACCTGCCCGCATATGTCGTGCTGCCCGATCCTCGCGGACTCCCGCCCGGCGGCGTGCTCAACTGGGGAGCGGGTTTCCTCCCCGCCAAGCAACAGGGCACCACCATGCAAGCCAGAGCGGGCAAGGCGCCGCTGGCCGACCTCTTTCCCCCGCAAGACTTCAAGAACAATACAGGCGATGCCCAACTGCTCGGCTTGCTCAACAAGCGACACGCCAACAAACGTCCCGCCAACTCCGAACTGGAAGCCCGCATCAAGGCCTACGAAATGGCGGCCAAGCTCCAGCTCAGCGCCCCTGAAGCCACCGCCATCGAGGGCGAATCGGCCGCCACACACAAGCTCTATCAACTGGAAGACGAAGACGCCGGCCCCTTTGGCCGCCAATGCCTGCTGGCCCGCCGCCTGGTCGAGCGCGGCGTGCGCTTCGTGCAAATATTTTGCGGTGCGGAAAACACCACCGCCAGGAAGATTCGCCCCAACTGGGACAGCCACGAGGACCTGCCCCGCGACCATGGTTACTGGGGACGCGTCCTCGACGGTGGGGCCTCCGCCCTGCTGAAGGACCTCAAGTCCCACGGCTTGCTCGACGAAACCCTTGTCATCTGCACCTCCGAGTTCGGGCGCCAACCCGCCGCCCAAGGTGGCCGGGCTCTCGGGCGCGACCACAACGCAGGGGCCTTCACCGCTTGGTTGGCGGGCGGAGGAACCAAGGGAGGCATCAGCTACGGGACCACCGACGAACTCGGCTGGAAAGCCGCCGAGCACCCCACTTACTCCTACGACTTCCACGCCACCGCCCTCCACCTGCTGGGCATCGACCACAAACGCCTCTCCTTCTACCACAACGGCATCCAGCGCCGCCTCACCGACGTCCACGGGCACCTCATAAAAGATATCCTCGCTTAACCGGAACACAGGTTTTCATCGTTTCTCTTGCCAAGCTTGTATGTTGAGACTTGTCTTGTTGTGGTTAGTGCAAATGAGATGCAAACGCCATTGAAACGCATACTGCTCCAACTCGCCTTGGGTTGCCTTTTTGCATCCGTTCTTGCGAAAAATTCAAAAAGCATAGGCGGAAAGTCGCCTGCATTCTCGGATTTTGATCGGCGTGCTCAAGCTGGCGAAAGACTGAATGTGGTTTTCTTTGGCGCGTCGCTCACATGGGGAGCAAATGCATCAGACCCCATGCAAACCTCTTACCGAGCATTAATTGCTAAAAGATTGGAGGAGAAATATCCCGAAGCTCACTTCAAGTTCCATGATGCGGCCATCGGTGGAACAGGATCGCAACTTGGAGTGTTTCGTCTCGGGAGGGATGTACTGAAGCGTAATCCCGACTTGGTGTTTCTTGATTTCTCCGCCAACGACGGCATGACGACGGCGGATACGGAAACCTTGGCATCATATGAATCAATAGTACGCCGACTGATATCCGAGGGAAAGGTTCCAGTCGTACAGGTTGCGTTTCCTTTCCTTTGGAACGTCAAGTATGGGACCATGGAATCCTTTAAACGTCTTGCCGCCCACCGAGAAATTTCCGCAGCCTATCAAACGGCCTTTGGAGATGCCGTTTCCCTCTGCAAGGAACGGATCAAATCGGGTGAAACGACTTTTGAAAGGATTTGGCCATTCGACGGAGTACATCCCGGCAACGACGGTTATGGCGTCTTTGCCGATGCCGCGTGGAGTGCGTTTGAAAAAGCCGTGCGGGAAAAGCGGGAATGCCGCATGCCCGCCAAGATGTTACACGGACACTCGTACATGATATCCAAGCGCTTTAGAATTTCCTCTCTTAAACCTCTCCCAAAGGGCTGGACCGTAAAGGTCCCCAACCCAGTTTCCGCTCATTTCGACATGCTAATGTCGCGTTGGCTGGACGATGAAGTCGTAGCGAGTTCCAAGAAAGATCAAATTCCCAATATTCAACCGATAAAAGTTAAATTCAGTGGAAGCATGTTGATGTTGTTTGGAGAATCCACTGAGAAATCAGTTAAATATAGGGTCTTGATAGACGGAAAGGTAATCGAGCGTGAAGTGCAGGAAGGAAAGAAAAAGGTAAACTTGAAAGAATTCAATGCAGCGGAACTTGCTTCAGTCGTGAAAGGTAATTGCCACCATGCGCAATTGATTGCAACGGGCCTCGATCCTAAAATTGAACACACGCTTGAGATTCACCCCTTGTTTGTGGGGAAGGCGGATGAGGAAATTCGATTGGAAAGCATTTGCGTCGCTGGAGGGAAGGCAGAGGTCTATCGGTGAAATTCAAGCGCAATCTAGGGTGTTCTACATTAGTGGGAACAGGACTTGTTCCAGCCGTGTCTACCCACAAGGAAAATGAACTAAGCAAATTGATGAACCTTTTCCAACTAAGTAAGAGGCGAGCAAAATACATTTTTAAGCCTAAGAAATTTGACTTCTTTTCTCGAAAATTAAAGCGATGCATCCAATGTAAACATTCGAGAATCCGACTTTAAATTACGAGGTCGAGTATCCCCATCACATTATGCTATTCAACCTATCGGATCCGCCCATGAAACTATTTGCCTTCACCGCCCTGATCATTTCCCTTTTTTGTCGAGGAGGCGATCCGCTGAACGCGCAGACAAACGATAAAGCCCCCGCGAAGAAGGCGACACAACCGAACAAGACAAAGCCAAAACAGCCCAAGAAGGCGAAACCAAACGTCAGGGATTTCAGAAAGAAGACGGTTCCATTCCGTCAACCCGCCATCGAACTCGCGGACGAATTGAGAAAGATCGCCAAGGAAGGCATCCAGATCGACTTGCCGGCAGCCGCGACCGATAAACAAGGCCGTGCGCTTGTTGCTTATCTGGAGTGGAATGGGAAGAGCGATGCCCTGCGGCTTGCCCGGACGAAAGGCGATGGTTTCGAGGCCTTGGCCACGGTGGTCGAGTCGGCCGTCCTCCATGCCCCCGCACTTGCAGTGGACGGCAAGGGAACGATCTGGGTCGTGTGGAGCACGACTACGGATGACCAGACCGTTAACTTGCTGGCTTGTTCCTGGAACGAGAAGGACGGATTGGGCAAACCTGTCGCCTTGGCGGACACTGACGCGGCCGAGGCCTTCGCGGTTGCGGGCACCGATGCCAAAGGGAGAGTCTGGGTGACCTGGCAATCCTTTCGAGCGGGCGAAGGAGACGTTTTCGCCCGCTATCGGGATTCTGCGAGCAACCAATGGTCAAAGGAATTCGTCGTCACCGACCAAGTTGGCGGCGATTGGTCCCCAAGCATTGCCTTCGACCGGGAAGGAAATGCATGGATCGCCTACGACAGTTCACGAGGAAACGAATTCAACCTCTACCTCGCCCGTATAAATGCCGAGGGAAAGGTCAAGGAGTTCCCGATCGGACACAGCAACAAGTACGAGGCGCGCTCGTCCTTGACTGCAACGAGGGATGGCAAGGGCTTTTGGATCGCGGCCGAGAGAGGGAAGGTCAAGCATGGACTCGATTACCGCGGTCACGGAAACAAGACAGGAATCAATGCTGAGAAATCGATCCTCTTCGGCAGGTTCGACGTCGCCGCCTCCAAGTTCACGGAAATCCCGCTCGGACCCGCCGGCGAGGCGGGCAACCCCGTCAACGTTCCCGTGGTAGGAGTTGGCAAAGAGGGCAACCCATGGGTCGCCTACCGTTACTTCACCACAGCCCTTTGGCGTGTGGCGGCAACCTCCTATCGGATCAAGTCGGGCACGTGGAGTTCTCGACGCAGGATTCCGTCGAGTAGCTATGGACAGGATCGGAAATTGCTCTTCCTGCCGTCTCCGAAAGGAGCGAAGGGCGATCTTCGGGTGTGCTGGCCGACCGACGGGAGAAAGCACAAGGCCCATCAAATGGCCAAGATCATGCTGTCCGCCCTCCCCTTTCCCTCCAAGCTTCCCGAGGCCTCTCCCCCCGTTGCCAAGGCGGAGCAAAAGCTGAAATCCCCGCACTCCCACAAAACCCCCGAGCGCCCTGCCTTCGACCGCCACCAATGGAAAGTGGATGGGCAAACCTATGGGCTGTTCTGGGGAGACGTGCATCGGCACACCGACGTCTCCAATTGCAGAACAGGGTTCGACGGATGCATCGTGGATCATTTCCGTTACGCCTACGACTTGGCCAAGCTCGACTTCCTCGGCACCTCCGATCACACCGATGCCGGCAAAATATATCATTCCTACGAATGGTGGCACAACCAACGCATGCACGACGCTCTACATAGTCCAAAACGCTTCAATACTCTTTACGTCTACGAGCGTGAACAGCGGTGGCCGTGGGGCCACCGGAACGTTGTTTTTGCCCAGCGCGGGGGCCCGGTCGTCTACATCCAGCGACCAACTTACTTGAAGTCGACCTGGAGCAAGGTGTTTCCAGTTAGTGGAAAGACTGGGGAAATCCTGCCCTACGAACTCTGGGACATACTCAAGAGTTACGGGAAACCGGTGGCCGTAATCAGCCACACCGGAGCAACCGGGATGGGGACGGATTGGGGAAAATACGATCGTATCGACTACAGTTCGGAAAACGTCGTGGAAATCTACCAAGGAGCCCGCGTCTCCTATGAGGGCGAAGGTGCCCCACAACCAACCGTCGGACTACGTCCCGGTGAAACCTACACCATCAACGGCGATGCCAAGGCCGCTCCGCCGGGCCCCATCACCAACTTCGGCAAGTACAAGGCTGGGACCTATCAAAATGCACTTAAACATGGACACAACCTCGGGGTCTTCGCCAGTTCCGACCATATTTCCCAACACGCCAGCTACGGAGGCGTATTCTGCAAGGACTTCACTCGAGAGGGCATCATAGAGGCCTTCGACAATCGCCGGACAATCGCCGCGACAGACAAAATTTATCTTAATTTCACCTGCAACGGAAAGCCGCTCGGATCGATCTTCGAAACCACTGAAAACGCAAAGCTTTGGTTAAAGGTCGACGGCACCGCCCCCTTCCGGCGAATCACCATCGTGAGAAACGAAAAGGACTGGAAGAACTTCGGCATCTTCACGGGCGCCACCTTTGAAAAGACAGTGGCCGACGAGGACATGCTGGATGGGGAAAACCGTTATTACGTGAGGGTTGTACAAAGGGACGGAAACATGGCTTGGTCCTCTCCCGTCTGGGTAAATAGAACGGCTTTAGGAAAAGCAAAATGAACCCGTTAAATCTAACGAGAATCAGCCAACCTAAACGTTCAGCACGGAGTTTTGATGATAAGTAGGAGAATCCTATTTTCACTTCTTTTATCCATTGCCTTTTTTGGGGCTAATGATTCGGGAAAGTCAGCTGTCGCACATCCATGGAATCAATGGATTGAACCTGAGTTTCCTTTTTTCTCTGCAAACATAGACGGCCGGTCAAAAACCAACGGCAACAATCTCACGCCCCGAGCCTTGGTCTTTCCCTTGGGCGAGAATCACTACTTGGCTTATGATCTGGACTTGCTCCGCGTAGCAGTTGCATGGGAGGCGAGGGACGTACCTTTCGTAAACGCCAGCATGTCCGTAAACAGTTATCCCTATCAACTCAAGAAGGTGGGAGGAGGACAAGGAACACTGCCAAAACCAAATGGAGAAATTTTGTTTGAAAATGAAATTTATCAAGGAATGGGTGTAGGCTCTCCTGACTTCACCGACATGCGTCCGCCTCAACCCACAAAAACGGAAGTAGGTCGCGGCGGGATAAACCCAAAGTCAGCTCGCTTTAAGGGCATCAATTTCAAGAGGCTGGCAGAGATCGAATGCACCGTTGGAAACACCCTCGTTCGGGAGCGTTTCCATTTGGAGAAGAACGGAATAACTCGCCATCTCGAAGTTTTACCTCACGTAAAGCCGCTTTACTTCGTGTTGGCGAAGGGAAATCACAAAGGACGCGAATTTCTCTGTCGAGGGAAAGCAAGTGTCAAAACGATTAAGGGCCATGCCGTCTGCATGATTCCACCCTCAAGGAAGAAGGAGCAGATCTCCATTGTTTTCCCACTCACCACACACCAAGAAAATTCAGTCAAGCCTCTCGAAAAGCGCTGGAACAAAACCGTCCGCCAATTCCTAGACGAGACTAAAAATGTTGATGCGCTAAATTTCGAACAGATTCCACTACCTCTTGAAAATCCTTCTCAACGGGCAGTTCGAGCCGCAGGAATAGACTTCTTCAAAGATGGAAAGCTTGCACTGGTGACATTCGACGGCGACGTCTGGATGTGCGAAGGTTTAAGGCCAGGAATCAAGAAGGTGGAATGGTCAAGATTCACTTCCGGTCTGCACGAACCACTTGGCCTTAGAATTCGTGATGACGAAATTTTCGTCTTCGACCGTAACGGTCTCTGGCGTCTGCACGACCGTGACAACAATGGGGAAGCCGACTATCATGAGCTTTTTTGCTCCCAAATCGACCAGACGGCCGAGACACGAGAATTCGCCTCCGCCATAGAGGTGGAAAAAGACGGTAGTTTCCTTGTCTGCAAACCAGGACAAACCGGTAGCACCATCGGGCGTTCGTCCAGCGCCATCTTGAGGGTATCACCAGACGGGAAGACCGTTACTCGCGTGGCTCATGGATTTCGCCAGCCCTACTTGGGCTATGATCCTCAGACCGGACAAATCGCAGCAAGTGACCAGCAAGGTCACTACGTACCTTCAACACCCATAGACTTCGTTCGCAAAGGCGCCTTTTACGGCTTTATTCACGAAGCTTCGGACAAACAAAGGCCTGTGACTCCGCCACTGGCTTGGATTCCTCACGGGGAATGTGGTTCCGCGGGGGGAATCATATGGTTGCGGAATGCGAGAATGGGACCGCTAAACGACAAACCCATACTCTTGTCTTTCAATCCCCCACGCCTTTTTCAAATTCATCCCGACGTCGACGAGTTCGTTACGCAGGGCGGAGTAACCCCGCTTCCAATGAATCTCCAAGATCCTTTGCTTAAAGCTGCGATAAATCCTCAGGATGGCCTGCTTTACCTAACGGGTTTCAATATCTGGGGCACATCAGCAAAGGGAAAAACCTTCCTCGGCCGCGTACGGACCAACCAAGACTTGCCTTGGACAATCCCGACAATGGCTCGAGTAGAGAAACGCGGCATTTTGCTACGCTTTGCAACGGATTTGGACCCCGAGCCGACTTCGAGGCGAGAATCCTACACCATACGACGCTGGAACTACAAGCGAACCGCAGGTTATGGATCTGCCCAGTACAAGCTAGACGGATCAAAGGGCACTGAAACCTTGCCCATAGCATCAGTAAAAATGTCCAGAGACAAAAGGTCTGTTTTCCTTGGAATACCCGACATGCGCGAAGTCATGCAAATCGAGGTAAGTTACAAGATTTCCTCGAAAGAGAAAAAGACACCCATTGAAAACAAGACCTTTCTGACCGCCCATTTGCTTCGGAAGCTTTCCTTGGAAAAACATGGCTTTGCCAATGATCAGGTTGAACTGGAAGTAAAGAATCTTCCGAAGGTTGAACTCTCCCCCCCCATGCCAACAATGGAGAAAGGGAAAGCGATATACGTTCAGCTCGGATGCGTGGCCTGCCACTCGATCGACGGTTCACGCGAAGGAAAGACAGGGCCCAGTTGGCGAGGGTTGTATGGGTCTGAACGGAAGCTGACCAAGACGGGAGATTTGTTGATCGCAAACAACGAGTATTTGCGAGAATCGATCCTAAACCCAGCCGCCAAAATAGCCGAGGGTGCCGTAAATGGCGAAGCCGGCATGCCGATTTACGAGGGTGTCTTGAATCAAGAACAAGTTGATTCAATAATCCTGTACATCAAGTCCTTGAAGGGAAAGAAAGCTCCCTAGCCAAAGTTCCAATGGTCTTTAATCCAATCCTTCAGGGTATCCAACGGGGGCACCCTGTTAGGATTCTCAGAACGGCAATAGCCTTAGCAATCGCTTTCACGGCGGCAGTGAATGCAACAGCCTTGAGCTCAAGACCCTCTCAAAAGCCTGACGTCTTGTTAATAACGATCGACGACTTGAACGACTGGATTTCACTTCTCGATGAAAGGGCTCCTATCCAAACCCCAAACCTCGAGCGATTGGCCCGGCGTGGCATGCTGTTCAACAGGGCCTATTGCATATCGGCCGCCTGCAATCCCTCCCGAGCAGCTACAATGACCGGATTGAGACCCTCTACAACCGGAGTCTACGGCAACAGGAGTGATTGGAGAAAAGCCGTAGGTAATCGAAAAACAATCATGCAGCGTTTCATGGATGCAGGATACGACGTGCGGGGAGCGGGAAAGATCTTTCACCACCACATGAACGGAGCCTTCCACGACAAGGCATCCTTTCATCACTTTCAGCCGATGCGACCGCAACTCTACCCACCAAAGAAACTCAACGAAGCCCCACGATACGGTTCCCGCAATACGGACTGGGGTGCATGGCCGAAACGCGACCAAGACTCTATCGACCATCACACTGCAGAATACTGCATAAAAGCTCTGCTTGAGAGAAAGGTCGACCTGCCGCAGTTCCTTTCCTGCGGCATATTCAAGCCCCATTCGCCTTTCTTCGCTCCATCACTATACCATAAGAAGTATGAGAAAATCAATCTTCCCGAACGAAACAAAGACGACTGGAATGATCTCCCTCAGGGTGCCGTTAAGCTAATGCGGAGCAAGAAATGGTTCTGGAACGGCATGATGCAACTCGAAAGCAAAACAGCAGGATCCTACCAGCGGTTCGTTAACTCCTATGCGGCCTGCGTATCGTTCGCCGACACCCAGATCGGTCGCGTCCTCGACGCCCTCGACAAGGCGCCTCGGTCCAAGAACACCATTGTCGTCCTGTGGTCGGACCATGGCTTTCATCTAGGAGAAAAAGACCATATCGAGAAATTCGCCCTTTGGGAAAAAAGCAACCATGTACCTTTCATCATCGTGGCCCCCGGAATAACCGATCCAGAAAGAGTGTGTGGAAAGCCAGTCGACTTGACCGTTCTCTATCCAACCCTACTCGAACTTTGCAGTCTAAAAGCAGACCGGGAAGTTGATGGGGTTAGTGTGGTTCCTCTTCTGCGAAAGCCAAAGGCAAAGTGGGAACGCCCTGCCCTAATGACCTACGGGAGAGGCAACCACGCAATTCGCAGCGAACGCTGGCGCTACATTCGCTACGCAGATGGAAGCGAGGAGTTATACGACCATCAGTCGGATCCCGAAGAATGGACAAACCTCATAACCAAACCGAGCCTGAAGGAAGTAATCACAAGCCACAGGAAATGGCTGCCCAAAAAAGAAGCTCTTCCAATTGCTGATTTAGGAAAGAAACGCTGAAAGATATTGGCCAGTAGCACGGGGCTTGTCTATTGGGAGTGAGTTGTCAGGGAAGATACACGAGCTTGGGGGTTCTTGATGGAGAATCAACCAGTTACCGTTTGGCGGGAGGCA
>CAZWTI010000406.1:0-3332 GCA_964637065.1 uncultured Puniceicoccaceae bacterium | reverse complement strand
GTCCAGTCGCTCCAGTCCCGCAAGAAGCGACCCCACAATCGTCGACCCGACTTTCGCGACGCTCTCGAGACCCAGTACATTTGCGAAACCGTCCTCGATTCGGCCAAGACGGGACGTTGGAAGAAGATTCCGAAATTCAAGGGTTAACTAAAGCGAAGATTTGCCCCTCTTATTCGGCAACAATCCTTGACCTAGAAAAGAAACGAGCTTTGCCAAGGCTCGGGTGCGGTGACTGATGCCGGCCTTCTCGTCAGGAGATATCTCCGCAAAGGTGCGCGAACTCTCGTTGGGCAGGAAAAGTGGATCGTACCCGAATCCGCCGGAACCTCTGCGTTCGTGGAGAAGCGTCCCCTCACATACTCCCGAAAAAGTTTCTCTCTGCATTTCGCCAACAAGAGCCAAGACGCAACGAAAACGACATCCGCGTTTCGCATCGGGGACATCCGCCAATTCCATAAGCACCTTGTCGTTGTTGGCCTCGTCGTCGCAGGGTTCCCCGGCGTAACGAGCGGAAATCACGCCCGGACGCCCATCGAGAAAGTCTACCTCCAACCCACTATCGTCGGATAGATAGAAAGCATCTACGGGACCTTGCCCAAAGAGCGCCTCCGCCTTGAGCAGCGCGTTGGCCTCGAAAGTCTCGCCCGATTCGTCAACCTCCGGCATTTCCCCGATTTCGGCGGCGGAAAGAACCTCGAAAGACATCCTGGACAACGCCAAGGCATCTCGAAGTTCGGCCAATTTATGCCTATTGCCGGAAGCAAGGTAGATTTTCATGGCGTGGCAATAGGCCGATGACCGTTGAAGTTCAAGTGCCCTCGAATCAAAACATCGTTCCCAAAGTTCTCACGACGGACGCAATCACCAAGCGGAAATACAGACAGTTCTGGAGCCGTGAGGGCTGCCTCACCAGGGAAACGCTTTGAAGACTGGTACCAAAAGAGATAATTCAGGAATTTTTCCTCAAGGAGCCTTCGGGCCACTTTGGCTCCACCCTCAAAAAAGACGCCTCCGAGATCTTCATCGGTTAGGATGCTCCGCAAGTCCGTTAGCCGGAAGCTTCCCGATTCGTCCAGAGGAAGTTCCCGAACAGAGACGCCGGCATTTTCCAAGCGTGCAAGGCGGGTCAACATGTTCGGATTTTTCGAACCGGTGACTACCAAGGTCTTTTCTCTAAAAGAGTCTGTATAAACCATGGGTAGTTCCTCGGCATCAGAAACGGTGGAAAGTCGACCGTCGAGGATTATTCGACGGGGACACCATTCACCTTCCGGCAAACGGGCAGTGAGACGAGGATCGTCAGCCAGCACGGTACCCGCTCCAACCGCAATGGCGGGAAAATAACGACGCCAACTCATGACATCCATCTTTGCTCCAGAGCCCGTGATCTCGCTTGGGACACCAGGCTTTTCCGTCAATTTTTCGTCGGAGGTGACGGCAAGCTTCAATGCGATAAAGGGCGTACTTTCGACGATGCCGTGATTGAATATCAAGTTGAGGTCGGCACAGTCTTCGGCAATTTCACCGGAAGCCTCCATCACCTCGATGCCGGCGTTGCGCAGCAAGTCGACGCCTCTACCTGCATGTGCGGGATTTGGATCCGGAGTTCCTACCACGACACGACGAATGCCCGAATCGACAATAGACTGTACGCAAGGAGGAGTACGACCATGAGTGGAGCAGGGTTCCAAGGTTACGTATAGAACAGCCTCAGGATTCGGGCGACTAGCAAGTTCACGCATTGCAACGACCTCGGCGTGAGGGCCACCCGCAAAAGCATGAAAACCCTCCGAAACGATATTGTCGTCCTCAGCAATCACGGCACCCACCATTGGATTGGGGTGTGTCTCGCCCCAAGCCGTCTTGGCAAGGTCAAGAGCACGCCCTAGATGAGACTTCTCGATCTGCGACAAACGGGACATTTTCAGATCGGATCAACCTCTAGTAAGGCTCAATCCGACGGGACAATGGTCGGAACCGAAAACTTCGGGCAGGATAAAGGCCTCCCTAACGGAAGTAGAAAGATAATCGGAAACTATGAAGTAATCAATACGCCAACCCACGTTGCGTTTTCGCGCCCCCGCTCGATAGGACCACCAGGAATAGGCGGCGGCGGCGGGATGTAGATGGCGAAAGGTATCGAGAAAGCCTGCATCCAGAAGATTGCTCATGCCCGCTCGCTCCTCGTCGGTGAAACCTGCACTCTTGCGGTTGCTCTTCGGATTCGCCAGATCAATCTCCTCGTGAGCGACATTCAGGTCCCCACAGAGAACGACGGGCTTGTCCTCACTTAGACTACAAAGATAAGAACACAGATCGGGATCCCAAGAATCATGACGATAACCCAATCTCGAAAGGTCGCCCTTTGCGTTCGGGACATAAACGTTTACTAGGTAGAAACCATCAAACTCGCAGGTGAGCACTCGTCCTTCTCCTGTATGCTGGTCGTCTCCGGGGAAATCCACACTGACAGCGAGGGGTTCATCCTTGGCGAAAACCGCAACACCCGAATAGCCTTTCTTTTCGGCCAAATGGTAACGCCGAAAGGGATACCCAAAATCTTCCTCGGGAATCACGTCGGGATTGAGCTTCACTTCCTGCAGGCAGAGAACATCTGGCGAATGCCTACTGACAAAAGCGTCAAAACCTTTCTTGCGACAGGCTCGAAGGCCATTCACGTTCCATGAAAGAAGCTTGAGTACGGACATAAGACAAAAGGAAAATCACGATGGAAGAAGATTGGCAAAAGCTGAAAACAACCCTATTTCTTGGAACTTTTTCAATCGTCAAGCAATACTTGAATTCATGGCTTCTCCGACCGAAATCCGCAAAGGGCGCGTAATCGTTTACCAAGGTGCTCCACACGTCGTTCTAGAAATGCAACACCGCACGCAGGGTCGCCAAGCCGGCTTCGTGCAAACCACGCTTCGCAATCTCCGCAGCGGTTCAACGACCACCACGAAGTTTCGTTCAACCGACAACATCGATTTCATGCACACGACAACGATGAAACTCGAGTACAGCTATCACGATGCCGATGGCTACCACTTCATGGACCTCGAGACCTATGAGGACACGATTTTAGGGGATGACATCATCGGTGAAGGCAAACGCTTCTTAGTGGAGGGAAACCCATATGACATTCTCTTCATCGAAGAACAGGCTGTCAAACTGGAGCTGCCCGCTGCAGTGGAAGCCACAGTCATCGATGCCCCGGAAGGCATACGAGGAGACACTGCGAGCAACGTGCAAAAGCCAGTGACGATAGCCTCGGGTCTGGTCGTGCAGGTTCCTCTCTTCATCAAGAAGAACGAAACCATCCGAGTCAGTAC
>CAZWTI010000405.1:0-16138 GCA_964637065.1 uncultured Puniceicoccaceae bacterium | reverse complement strand
TCGGCCCCGTAGGTCTGGAAGGCGATGGAGCCGGCTTCCTGCAGGTCGGCCCGTGGCTTGGGGTCGCTGTAGTCCACGATGGGTTGATCGTTCAGCCAGGCCCGAATGCGGTTGCCGACCACGAGGAGGCGCACCTTGTTCCATTGGCGGGGCTTGCGAATCTCGTCCTTCTCGTCACCCTTGTCCAGCCAGTCGTTGAGGTGGAGCCCGACGTATTCGCCGGCCGCTCCGCGTCCCAGGTTCAACTGGTAGGGGCGTCCGAGACGCTTGGTCTTGGAGCGCCTGAAATATATCCCGCTGTTGTACTTGCCGTGCTCGTCGATCTTGTACTCCAACCGCAGGTCGAAGTCCTTGTAGTCTCCCTTGCTGATCAGTATGCCGCTCCGCTTTGGATCGCCGTCTTGCCCACCTACGATGACGCCGTCCTCGACCCGCCACTCCGCCTTGCCCGCAGTTTCCCACTGGCTCAGGTCCCTGCCGTTGAAGATGTTGGCTTGGCCTTTGGCGGCAGAGGCCGAAATCGCAATCGCGGCAAAAAGAAGAATGCAATGCTTTCCCTTCGGCATATTGGGATGAATTGTTAGTCGCAGGGCTTGACGGTTTTCCAAAGCCAACCCAAAGTTGCCGTTTCTTGCAATCCCGATTCAAGCTATGAAATACCTACGCATTAGTCTCCATCTCGCTCTTTTGTCACTCATCGCCTCGCTCTGGGCCTCCCATGCCGTTGCTGCCGAAAAGGGCAAGAATCGCTTTTTCGAGATGCGTACCTACACGACGCATGAGGGAAAACTCGATCATCTCCACAAGCGCTTTCGCGAGCATACCAATCGCATCTTCAAGAAGCATGGCATGGAGCTTGTCGGATACTGGACGCCTGCAGATGGCGACAAGGCCAAGAACACCTTGGTTTACGTCCTGGCCTATCCGAACCACGCGGCCCGCGAAAAGGCATGGGCCGCCTTCCGCAAGGATTCCGAATGGCAGAAGGTCTTCAAGAAGTCACACGTTGATGCAGGCGGCCGAATCGTCAAGAAGGTTGAAAGCGTTTTCCTTTCGCCTACCGACTACTCTCCCATCAAGTAGGTTTTTCTCTCATCGTCGCGTTCGTTCGAGGGAGCGTGTACGATTGCTCAAAAGGGAAATGATCCATGACGGATATTAGGCTGATCGGCAAAGGCCTATAATGCTTTTGGGAAGTTTTATGTTCGGCAGCGGTTTTGTCGGCAGTAAGATAATGCCGCCGCCGGGACGTTGTTTTCTGCATCTTCGGAAAACCATAATTCCGCAATGCATAGGGACCATTCTTTATCGAAGGGATTTTTTTACTTTTTGCTACTCGTTATTCAGGGTGCCAATTATCCTGAGTAGGTCTCCGGCCGGAATCTTGTTTATGTAGCTCATCTTCGTTCTCTTGAAGTAGAAGACCTTTTCTTTGGCGTTGGCTTCCACCCAGAAGCATTGCCATCGTTCGTCCCCGAGTTTGTTGAGATCCTTCTCCATTTCCTTGCCGGCCTTATCTTCGAATGCCACGATTTTGTACTCCCAGTCGCCTATGTTGTCGATGTCCTGCTTGAGCCAGTCCTTGGTTTCCACGGAGAGCTTCTTCCCGCTGTTGAGATTCTCGTCGTAGAGTTTTTTCCCGCTTTCGACCTTCTCATCGTAAAGCTTCTTCAGGCGTTCAAGGTACGATTTGTCCGATTCCTTCTTCTCCACCTTTTCTTGAGGATGAAGAAAGAGCGGGAGGAGGCAGAGGGTAAGGATTAGAGTTAGAATTTTTTTCATAATTGGATTTTCCTTATGATGGAACGGGACTCTAGAAAGGTGTAGATAACCATTAATTCGAAATGGCGATTCGTCAACGGAGGAAACTGCTCTCCCCCCCGTTATCAGTAGTTGATTGTATTCTGAATGTGTTAGCGATTCCTTTATCTTTCGCCATGGCTTTTCAGAAACATTCCATTCCTCCCTTGCAGACCGAGCATTTCTTGCAAAGCTAGACTTCATAGTGGAAGTTAGAGGAGAAATGAAACGAGCTTTCGCCATCATTGGTGTATTGATGCATTGCTCCTTCTCGGTTACGGCAGAGCCGGCGAAGGAAGCGAATGAGGCTTGGTCCAAAGGTGATTACGGCGCGACCGTTTCCAAGACTTTCGAGGGATTGGAGAAGAATGAATGGAAGGAGGACTTGTGGGTTCTGCAGATCCGAGCGCTCATGGCGCAGGGAAAGTACGAGGATGCCTTGAAGTCGGTCAATGAGGCATTGAAGAAAGTCTCCAGAGGGGTTCGGGTTCGCTTGGTCGCCCACGAAGTTTTTCTTTACAATGATGAACCCAAGCGGGCCGAAACGATGCTTGCTGAAATCAACAAGTTGGCCGGCGCTCGAGCTTGGGCATATCGAAACGCTCCAGATTTGGTTTCTCTAGGACGAACCGCGCTCAAGTTGGGAGCGGATTCCAAGATCGTTTTGAAAAATCTTTTCACGGTTGCTCGCAAAAAAGATGCCGATTATTCCCAAGTTCCCTTGGCAATTGGTGAGCTGGCTTTGTCGAAGAGCGATTTTGCCCTGGCCGGGCGTACTTTCCAGTTGGCTCTCAAGAAAGGTCCCAAGAGCGCCGAGCTTCATTTCGGCGCGGCCAGAGCCTTCGCTCCTTCAGACCGCATGGTGATGCTGGAACATTTGCAGGCGGCTCTTTCCCTTAATCCAAGACATGCGGACTCTCGCATCTTGTTGGCTAATCATTTGATCGACGTGGAGGCCTATGCGGAGGCCGCGGAACAGTTGAACAAGGCACTTGAGATAAACCCCAGTCATCCGGAGGCTTGGGCCTATCGAAGCATTCTCGCTCACTTGCAAGGGGACGAGGAGTCGGAAAAGGTCGCTCGTGACAAGGCGCTTGCCCATTGGAAGGGAAATCCGATGGTGGACTACCTGATAGGCCGCAAGCTTTCGCAGCGATATCGTTTTGCGGAGGGTGCCGAGTACCAGCGTTCGGCTCTCGCTCTCGACGTCGATTTTCATCCTGCCAAGGTGCAGCTCGCTCAAGATCTCCTGCGACTCGGGTTCGACGATGAGGGGTGGAAGTTGGCAGAGGTCGCCCACAAGGCCGATGGTTACGACGTAACGACCTACAACCTCGTTAATCTCAAGGATACGCTCCAAAAGTTCGAGACGCTGAAAAACGAGAAGTTCATATTGCGTATGGCTCGACACGAGGCGGCCGTCTATGGAGCTCGCGCATTACGCTTGCTTGAACGAGCTCATGAAACGTTGACCGAGAAATATGGGCTGAAACTTGAAAAGCCCACTGTTGTGGAGATATACGACAAGCAGAAGGATTTTGGTGTTCGTACCTTTGGCATGCCCGAAAACCCGGGTTTTCTCGGAGTCTGCTTCGGTTGCGTCATAACGGCCAACAGTCCTGCCACGCAGATGCCGTTTCCCGCTAACTGGGAGGCTGTTTTGTGGCATGAGTTTTGCCACACGGTTACCTTGGCCCTGACCAAGAACAAGATGCCGCGATGGCTTAGCGAGGGCATTAGTGTTTACGAGGAACGAGAGCAAAGCCCGACTTGGGGGGAACGTATGAATCCTCGCTACCGCGAAATGATCCTGAATGGGGAGGTGACTCCCGTCGGCAAGCTAAGCGGAGCGTTCCTTTCGCCCAAGACTCCCCGGCACCTGCAGTTCGCCTATTACCAATCATCCTTGGTCGTGGAGCATATCGTGGAGCGCTTCGGGCACGACGCCATCAAGTCAATCATCGATAAGCTTGGTCGGGGCGTTCGGATCAACCAAGCGATTGCCGAGGCTGTCGAACCGATGGACAAGCTGGAGGTTGCCTTTGCCGATTATGCTCGGAAGCGAGCGCAAGCTCTCGGTCCGGGCCTGGACTGGAGCAAGCCGGAATCAGCCGAGAGTGGGGTGGACGTGAACGAGACGGAGAATTCGACACCCAATTTTTTTGTACTTGTCCGCTCTGCCCGTCGCATGATTGCCGAACGAAGATGGGAGGAGGCCAAGGAACCGTGCAAGACACTCATCAAGCTTTATCCGAATTTCAGCGAGCGTGAAGGAAATGCTTATGCTTGGCTGGCCAAGGTCCATCGCGAACTCGAAGAATTTGCCGAGGAGAGAAAGATCTTGGAGGCGTTGGCAGGGATTAGTGGTGATGCCTACGATGCATTCGTCCGTCTCGTCGAGCTTGGGGTAGATCAAAAAGACTGGGATGCGGTTCGTCGAAACGCCGAAAGAGCCTTGGCGGTTAACCCGCTTCTTCCCGGACCATATCGTCACCTTGCCCTAGCTGCAGAGGCTGAGGCTGAAAAGGTTTCAGCGATCGAGTCTTGGCGCACCTTGCTTCAACTTGAACCGGAAGACCCTGCGGAGGCCCACTTTCATCTTGCCCGTCTCCTTCGCTCTACGCAGCGAGGGGAAGCAAAGCGTCATCTGCTAATGGCCTTGGAGGAAGCTCCTCGCTTTCGACAAGCCCATCGACTTCTGCTTGATTGGAACAATGAAGCGAAACAATAGCGCAAAGATCTTTTCTTGCGTCCTCCTTGTAGGAGTGACGATTGCCTTTGCCTTCTCCTGGGCGCAAAGAAGCCCCGTTCCGCCTTCGATGGATCGTCGAGGGGTGCCTGACTGGCAACTGGACAACGAGATGCCCCGGGACGTCTTTACCTTTGTGAGGATTCGCTACAGCAGTTACAGCGGCAGAGGGAAGTGGGCAACCGATTATCCCGACGCCGACCTCAATCTTTCCTATCGGCTGCAGGAAATGACCTCCCTCAAGGTCCACCCCGAGGGGAAGGTGATTGAGTTGACGGACTCGGAACTGTTCGATTACCCCTTCATCTACATTGTCGAACCCGGGGACCTGTGGTTTGCTGAGGAAGAGGTTAAGGCCCTCAGGAAGTATCTTCTCAACGGGGGGTTCTTGCTCGTCGACGATTTCTGGGGAGGAGACGAGTACGATAATTTCGCGCACGAGATGAAGCGAGTCTTCCCTGACCGAGAACCCAAGGAGCTCCCCCTCGAACATCCGATTTTCCATTGTGTCTTCGACCTCAAGGAAAAGCCACAGTTGCCCAGCATCGGGCAAGCGATGAATGGCATGAGCTTTGAGTGGCGACCCGGACACGACGACGGCAGCGAGGTGCATTACAAGGGTATTATGGACGACAAGGGTCGCATGATGGCAATCATCTGTCACAACACCGACTTGGGCGACGGCTGGGAACGTGAAGGAGAAAACCAATATTACTTCCGCAATTTTTCCGAACCGAAAGCCTATCCAATGGGCATCAACATTATATTCTACGCGATGACGCATTGATGAAAACCAAGACCACTACCAAGACTTCCGCAGATGCCAGAACCGTAAAGCAGCTCGTCGCCGGCTACGCCAAGATCAGGACCGAACTAGGCAAGACCATCGTCGGTCAAGGCGAGGTCATCGAGCAAATCCTCATCGCTATCTTTGCAGGCGGACACTGTTTGATTACGGGGGCGCCGGGCTTGGCCAAGACATTGCTGGTCAAGTCCATCTCCCACATCCTGAAACTGGAGTTCTCGCGGATTCAATTCACGCCCGACCTTATGCCGGCGGACATCACGGGGACGGAAGTCTTGAGCGAGGCCGCCAGGGGACGAAAGCTGACCTTCGTGCCCGGTCCTGTATTCGCCAACATGCTTCTTGCCGACGAGATAAATCGAACGCCTCCCAAGACTCAGGCAGCCCTGCTCGAAGCCATGCAGGAACACCAAGTCACCGCCGCCGGAAAGAGGCATCCTTTGCCCGAACCGTTCTTTGTGCTCGCTACCCAGAACCCTATCGAGATGGAGGGTACCTATCCTTTGCCCGAGGCCCAGCTCGACCGGTTTATGTTCAACGTGGTCATCGACTATCTACCGGAGGATGAGGAGGTGGAGGTGGTCCGCCGGACTACGGTCGATCCCGTGAAGCCCGGCAAACCTCTGTTCACTGCCGCCGGCATGATTCGCTTCATCAAGCTGGTTCGCAAGGTGCCCGTGGCCGATGATCTTGTCCGCTATGCCGTCCGTCTTGCCGCAGCCAGCAGGCCCAACCAAGAGGGTTCCTCTGATTTCGTGAACGATTGGGTAAATTGGGGCGCCGGTCTGAGGGCCGCCCAGTTTCTTATCCTCGGAGCCAAGGCAAGAGCTCTCCTATTGGGCAACACCCACGTAACAATAGAGGACGTGAGGGCTCTCGCTCACCCCGTCCTCCGTCATCGGGTGCTGGTCAACTATAGGGCAGAGGCCGAGGGGATTTCCACCGAGAAGGTCATTGAGCATCTGCTGGAGAATGTTTCACCCGAGGCGAAGTGATGCCTGTTGGTGTTCATTCTTCGGCTTCGGGCGCGGCATTCATCGACACTCGAGCCTTGATGCAGATTCGAAGCCTGGAGCTTAGGGCAAAGGTAGTGGTCCAAGGATTCTGGAACGGCATTCATCGAAGTCCCTATCATGGTTTTTCGGCCGAGTTTACGGAATATCGTCAATATGTACCCGGAGACGACACTCGGTACCTCGATTGGCGTTTGCTGGCCCGAAGCGATCGTACCTACATTAAGAAGTTCGAGGACGAGACGAACCTCCGTTGCCACCTCTTGTTGGACCAGAGTCGATCCATGACGTACGGATCCTTGGATTGGAACAAGGCGGACTACGCGCACACCTTGGCCGCCACCTTGGCATACTTTCTTTTCAGGCAGGGAGATGCCGTGGGGTTGCTTAGCTTTGACGAGGAAATACGAGACTATCTTCCCGCTCGAAATCGTTCGGGACATCTTAGGCAGCTCATGCTCTCGCTGGAGAAACCGCATGCAGGAAAATCAACCGACCTTTCCAAACCTCTTCGCCGAATCGTCGAGTTGGTAAGTAAACGCGGTCTCATGGTTTTGGTCTCGGACCTGCTGACGCCTTTGGATGAACTGGAAAGGCAACTTGGTCGCCTTGCCGCTACCGGTCACGAGGTGGTTGTCTTCCGCGTCTTGGATCCGAGGGAGGTTGATTTTGATTTCGACGAGGCGCTCCTTTTTCACGATGTCGAGAGTGAGGAGAACTTCTTCATCGATCCCGTCGCCGCTCGGCGAAAATACCTCTCTCGGCTTGTGGAACATGAGGAATCCCTTCGATCCATTTGCCACAAGCTAGGCGCGGAAATTTTCGTCGTCACCACCGACCAACCCTTGGAGCGAGTTCTCTCGGACTTTCTCCGCCGTCGACAACGCCGTGGAAAGACCATCCGTCGCCACGAGAACCTATGAGCTTCCTCACGCCATTGTTCCTTCTGGGTGGTCTCGCAATAGCCGGCCCGATTCTCTTTCACCTTATCCGTCGCAACACCCGGGAGCGTTTCACCTTCAGTTCCCTTATGTTTCTTCGACCGGAACCACCGCGTGTAACCCGCAAGAGTCGTCTTGAGGACATTCTCCTTCTTCTTGCTCGTTGCTTGTTGTTGGCTTTGCTTGTCTTGGCATTCGCTCGCCCTTTCTTCAGGGAACTCGTGAATCCCGAACAAGTAGGCGATTCCAAACTTAGCAGCATATTGTTGATCGACGTAAGCGCGAGCATGCGTCGTTCCGGACTTTGGGAAAAGGTTCTCGGGAAGGCGCGTTCGATCATTGACCAAACCAAGTCTGCCGAGAGCCTCGGAATCATAGCCTTTGGGGATGAGACCAAAATGATCTTGAGTCTGGATCAGTGGAGCAAACTACCTGAGGAAAGCCGACTCAGTTTTGCTCGAGATGCCTTGGGTAAACTTCAACCCGGGTGGGGGGGCACCCATTTGGGGAATGCACTCCTGACCGCTTCCGAACTTCTGGAGGAAGCAGAATCCAAAGGCCCGAATCGCATCGTCGTGCTTACCGATCTTCAGGAGGGCAGTCGGCTCGATGGCCTCCAGGGACATGAGTGGCCGGAGGGGATTCAGTTAAGTATGGAAAGGCTTCTTCCCGACGTTTCGGGAAACGCAGGTCTTCATCTTGCTCCCGAAAGAGAATACGACGCAAACGAATCTCGCGCCCTTCGGGTTCGAGTAGTGAACAGCGATGATGCGACCCAAGAGAGTTTTCGAGTGGCGTGGCTCGAGGAAGGGGAATCCAATGCCAGTGCCGGCTACAGCCTTTATTTGCCTGCGGGCCACAGTCGGACCATCGTAGCTCCTCGCAGGCCTTTGGGGAAGTCTCGCACGCTTGCTCTCCTTGGTGACGAGGAGTCTTATGACGATCAACTTTTCATCATGCCCGAGAAGCCTGAAAACATCCGTGTCCGTTTTGTAGGGAAGGAGAGTTCGGAAGACGCCGAGCAGATGCGTTTCTACCTGGAGCGAGCTTTTTCCAAGACGGGGTTGAGGCACGTTGATTTTCTTGCTCTCGCTCCCGAACAATTGACTGGTTTCCAAAGTGATTCCTCTGATCGTCTGCTCATTGTTACCGAGACCTTGCCTGAGCAGGCTGTCCAGGAGGTTCGGGCCTTCTGCGAAGCGGGGAAAACCGTTCTTCTGGTACTCAAGGATAATGCGATTGCTCCTACCTTGGCGGGCTTGGCGGATTCCGGCCCCGTGCCGTTGACAGAGGCCGAGGTCGACGAGTACGCGCTCCTCACACGACCGGATTTCGATCATCCCCTCATGTCGCCTTTCGACGAACCTCGCTTCGGGGACTTTACCAAAATACACTTCTGGAGGCACCGCTCGTTCGATTCCGGACGCTTGCCCGGTTGTAGCGTCCTTCTTTTTTTCGACGATGGCTCGCCCGCTCTCGTCGACCTGCCCATTGGTCGTGGGAACCTACTGGTCTTGACTTCAGGTTGGCATCCCGAAGACAGTCAACTCGCTCTCTCCAGCAAATTTGTCCCTCTTCTTTACTCGATTATGGATCTGGGTCATTCTCCAGCCAAGGTCAAGAGGTCTAACTTAGTCGGGAAACCCATCGCGGTCCCGATTGAAGGTGCCGAACCTGTCGAGATCGAAGGACCCATGGGCCCCTTCGTTTTGTCTTCCGGAAACAAGGTTTTTCTTGCCGAGCAACCGGGCACCTACCTTACAAAGGGAACCAATCCCGTTTCGTTCGCCGTAAACCTTCCGCCCGCCGAAAGTCGTACCACGCCCATGCCGGTTGAACGCCTCGAGGGATTGGGGCTTCCCGCCACTTCCGGAGGAGGTCAGGAGGCCAGCCTTGCTCAAGCTCGTCGACAAGCCTTGCTGGACGAAGAAGTGGAAAAACGCCAACAAACTTGGCGCTGGCTTATTTTGGCTGCGGTGATCCTGGCTGTATTAGAGACTTGGATAGGAGGACGAACTTGGCGTAGACCAGCCCTTGTGAATCAAACGGAGGAAGCGGCATGACAAGACTTAGACCTTACCTTGAACCCGTCCTCAGGCGACAACAGCTTTGGCGCAAGTGGCGCATGACCTTGATGTGGTGGGGGGGCCTTGCCGTTGTCGCCGGCTTGGCTTGGGTCCGTGCGGCGATTTCGGAACTTTCCTACAGCATCAATTCCGTCGGTTGGTTTGCCGTGGTAGCGATAGCCGGAACCTTGGGCGTGATTTTATTTACCCGCAGACAAGCAGAGGTTAACTATAGGCAGGTCGCTCGTGATATCGAGGAACAGCATCCCGAACTGCATGCCGTTTTGCTGACCGCAGTCGAACAGGAACCCGATCCGAACACTGGGAAATTCAACTTCCTGCAGGAACGCGTGATTAACAAGGCTGCCGATGCATTCGTCGAGACCGGCTTTTCGAATGCAGTTCCGATCAGACGGCTTAACTTCCTGCGTGTCGCATCCTGTGGCGTCTTGCTCTCGCTTTGTCTTATAATGACCCGGTTGCATCGGCCGCAGCTCTCCCTTCCAGGCAAACTCGAACCACGGTCCAACTTGGAGGATACGGATGCATCGCTTCCTGAAAACCTCGCCGAACTTGAGAAGGTCGATCCCGGGAACGCCGAAGTCGAGCGGGGCAGCGCCCTTGCAGTTTCAGCACGCTTCGGCAACGCAGATCCCGGCAAGGTATTCATGGTCATTACACCAAAGGATGGCGAAAAGCGGCGCCTAGAACTGGTAAAGCCGTTGAAGGATTCCATCTACTGGGCTACCCTGCCAAGCGTTCAGGCGCCTTTCGCCTATCATATCGACTATGACGGACGCCTGTCTGAGGATTTCTCTATTGGAGTTTTCGAGTATCCTCAACTCGATCGGGCTGACGCCACCCTGACCTATCCTGCCTATACCAAGATTCCGGAACGATTGGTTCGGGACACTCGTCGACTGAGCTTCGTCGAGGGCACCCGACTCGCCTATCTTTTTCACCTTAACAAACCAGTGTCGTCCGCCCTTCTCAGGGACGAAGGCAACGAGACGATCGAACTAGAGACGGATCGTCTGAAACCTTTGGCCGAGTTGCCGCCCATTGCCCTAAGGAAGTCCCGCAACTGGAGGCTTGAACTTACCGATTTCAAAGGTCGATTGAACAAGGTTTTTCCTCGCATAGAGGTAGTCGTCTATCGTAACAAGCCGCCAAGGATTCGCATCGTCAATCCAAGAGGGGATCAGCAGGTTTCGCCCCTGCAGGAAGTTGCTTTTGCCGCGGAGATGGAGGACGATTTCGGTCTTCTCCGTCATGGGTTTTCATATAATCTTGATGGAGGGCCCTTGAAGGATTTCGAGTTGTCCGAGAATGGCGTCGTGAGGTTGAAGGCGCTTGCCGAGCATATGGTCGCCTTGGAGGATTTGGCCGTAAATCCCGGGCAACTCGTCAGCTGGTTCTTCTGGGCCGAGGACATGGGTGTCGACGCTAAGCCTCGTCGGTCGTTCAGCGATATGTTTTTCGCCGAGATTCGTCCCTTCGAGGAAATCTTTCGGCACGGCCAAGCGCCTCAAGGGGAAGAGCAGCAACCACAGCAATCGCTAGCCAAGCAGGCGGAGGAATTGATCAAGCTGCAGAAGCAAATCATCAACGCGACCTGGAAACTTCATCGCCACCCCGTAAACCTCGAGAAAGATGCCGCCGTTCTTGTAGAGGGTCAGTACAAGGCTCTGGAAACGACGAACGAATTACTTGACTTGGCCCAGAGTGAAAAGGCCAAGGAATTCCTGAGAGATGCCGCCGATCATATGGAACAGGCGGTGGCTCATCTTACGGGAGCATCGGAGGAGGTGGGGGAACTAACTCCGGCATTGGCTGCCGAGCAAGGGGCATACCAGGCATTGCTCGGCTTGTTGGCCCATGAGTTTGAGGTTAGCCGCAGCCAGAGTCGCAGCCAGAGCCAAGCCAACCAACAGCAACGCAGTGAGCGTTCACAGAGCCAGCTCGACCAGTTGGATTTGCGGGAGGAGGACGATCGATACGAAACAGAGAGCCAAGCCCAACGACTGCAGGACTCAAAGGAGCGGGAGCAACTGCAGGTTCTAAGCCGTCTTAAGGATTTGGCTCGTCGCCAGGAAGACTTGAACCAAAAGCTCAAGGAAATTGAGAATGCCCTTCGAGCCGCCGAGGATAAGCCGACCCAAGAAGAACTTGAACGACAACTCAAGCGCTTGCGGGACGAGCAGAGGCGGAACCTTGCCGACCTTGACGAGGTCAACCAACGCATGGAGAAACAGGAAAATCGCGCCGAGATGGCTGAGGAGCGAAGTCAGCTTGAACAGACTCGTCAAGAAATGAACAAGGCTTCCGAGGAATTGCAGAAAGGAGAGATTTCACGGGCGATTACTTCGGGGGCTCGGGCTCAAAAGGACTTGCAGGAGATGCGGGACCAACTTCGGGAAAAGACTTCCAACCAATTTGCCGAGGAAATGCGTGAGATGCGTCGAGAGGCTCGCGAACTCTCGCATCAACAAGAGGAGATCGGCAAAAGACTCTCGACAAAAGATGAGGGTGAAAAAAAACAGCTTTCCCTCACCGACGAGAATGCAGAAGACAATCAGGAAATAGCCGATCAACTTGATCGGCAGAAGGAGAGGCTGGAGGGGCTTCTTCAGAACGTCAGGGAAGTGGTCGAGAAATCGGAATTGGCCGAACCCTTGCTCAATCGGAAGCTTCATCAATCCTTTCGGCAAGCGCACCAAGACCAAACCGAAAAGTCGCTGGAAGCGGCCTCTACCCTTATTCGCGAGGAAGAAGAGGCTTTGGGAAGTTATCCTTTTCTTCGGACCTTGGAGGAATTGATGGAGAAGGAACCCGACAAACAGGATTTGATCAACCAACTGCGAGCGGGGGATTTTCGAAAGGCGACCAAGACGCTCGGGGATAGATCAGAGCGCAAACTCGACAAACTCAAGAAGGGGATCGAGAAAGCTGCCGAAAGCGTTCTAGGCATCGAGACCGAGGCATTGAAGTTCGCCGAGCGTGAGTTGAGTGCCCTTGAGCAGGCCCTGCAAAATGAAAAGGCTGAAGGAAATCTTCGGGAGTCGCGTGAATCGGACTCCAGGCAATCTTCGCCCGAAGCTAATGAATCCGGTGAGGTGGAGGAATTGGCCGAGAAAAAAACACCTGACTCGGGAGATGATGAGGCTGCGGAGCCAAGTAGTGGTGGACGGGAGTCGAAAGAATCCCAAGGTCAGGCCCCTGCTCAAGCCTCCGGAGAACCGACTCAAGAAGGGCGGGAGAGTAAGGAACCTTCGGGAGGATCCGCACGGGAAGATGGGCAGGACCGGCAATCAGGGCAACAAGCTTCGGGTCGACCTGAACGGCAAGGCCCGGAATCCGCCCAACAAGGGCAAAGTCAACAAGGCAACCAACAGGGTCAATCATCTCGGGAGGGTCAGGCATCCTTCCTCGGCAATGGTTTTGAATCCAGTACGGGTGGCCAAAATCCCATTACCGGAGGGAACCACCGAGAGTGGACGGATCGTTTGCGCGACGTTGAGGAGGCGGTCGACTTGCCTCAAGTTCGTGAAAAGGTAAGCCAAGTTCGCGATGACATTCGTAAGATGAACAGGGAGTTTCAAAGACACAGCAAGAAACCCGAATGGGATCTCGTGGAGGCGAGAATCCTCAAGCCGCTCAATGAAATACGACGGCGATTGGCGGAGGAACTGGCCAAGCGTCAGTCTGACAAGGCATTAGTTCCCATAGATCGCGACCCTGTTCCCGATCAGTTCGACGAACTCGTGCGCCGATATTACGAGCGACTGGGCAAAGGCAAATAGGCATTTGCCGTCGTTGCCTCCTGGAGCCCCAGCAGTTGTGAAAAGCTCATACTACCTTTCCGGTGGGGATTGGTTGATTCCGCTGGCTTTTGTATTCGCCTTGGCCTCGCTCGCCGTTTTTTGGGCATATCGCAATGCGCCAACCGACAAGAGGACCAGATCAATTTGCTCAGGGTTGAAGATCCTGGGAGTTTTCCTGTTGTTGCTTTGTCTGCTTGACCCGATGTCGACGATCGAAAAGGCCAAGCCGCGGGCCAACTTGCTTGCGCTTGTCGCTGATACAAGCGAGGGATTGAATGTTCGGGATGCCGGGTCTGAAGAATTCAGGTCAGTTGAACTTGGGAGAGTTCTCGGAACTAAAAGTGAAAACTGGCAAGCCAGTTTGGCGGAGGATTTTCGTCTCAAGCGATACAGTTTCGACACTCGTCTCGGAAACCTTCGCGACTTCGACGATCTTAAGTTTGAGGGTTCTGTTTCTCGTTTGGGTGAATCGCTCCGAACCCTGTCCCGCCGATTTCGCAATCAACCTCTTGCCGGTATCGTCGTCTTTACGGATGGCGTGGCCACCGACTTGGATGCCGATCTGTCCTCTCTTCCAGAACTACCCCCGGTTTATCCCGTAATCGTCGGCAAGGGAGTACCTGAACGTGACGTTTCGGTAACGAGGGTCGGTTCGACGCAAACATCCTTCGAGGATTCGCCGGTTACGATATCGGGGTCGGTCCAGGTGCATGGTTGTAAGGGTGAGGAAGTTTTGGCCAAACTTGAGTTGCTCGATGCCAACGGGAGTTCCTCGGGTTTGGTTTTGAAGCAATCCCGCAAAGTTGTAGGACCGGATGTCGAACTCGATTTTCGTTTTCAAGTTCGTCCCGCTGGTTCAGGAGTTCTATTCTATCGTTTTTCCGTAGGTGCTTCAGGTTCAGAACCTGAAGTTACCAAGGCCAACAACTCCCGTATGTTGGTCGTCGATCGTGGCGACTTTCCTTATCGTGTTCTCTATGTTTCCGGTAGGGCGAATTGGGAATTCAAATTCCTCAAGCGAGCCTTGGCCGAGGATGATAAGATAGCCCTTGTGGGGCTAGTCCGAATCGCCAAGAAGGAACCGAAGTTTACTTTCAAGGGTCGACGTGGCGAGACAAGCAATCCGCTTTTCCGGGGCTTCAAGAACGAGGGTCAGGATGCCGAGGAATACGACAAACCGGTCTTGATCCGACTGGATACACGAGATTCCGATGAGTTGAAGTCTGGTTTTCCCGTTAATTCGGAGGTGCTTTATTCCTATGATGCCATAGTGGTCGACGATCTTGAGGCTGCCTTTTTTACGCCTGACCAACACTCTTTGATTCGGGAGTTCGTCAATCGCCGTGGAGGAGGATTGCTCATGCTGGGAGGGCAAGAATCCTTTAGGCAGGGTGGTTATGATCGCACTGCCGTCGGAGGTATGCTTCCCGTTTACCTTGATCGCATGAGTAAACTTCCGGCTCTCAAAGATCTTAACTTGAAGCTGACCCGTGAGGGTTGGCTGAAAACATGGATGAGATTGCGCGACAATGAGACTGACGAGAGGGACAGACTTGCAGATATGCCAACCTTCATGTCTTTAAACCAAGTCCGTAGCGTCAAGCCAGGCGCCTCCGTCTTGGCTTCCGTTGACGCCAAGGGCAAGTCGGGTTCGTTCCCGGCAGTGGTCACTCAAAAATTTGGGCGGGGTCGAGTTGCTGCAGTGCTGCTCGGAGACGTTTGGCGTTGGGGTCTGGCAAAGGTCGAGCATCACGAGGACATGGATCGGGCCTGGAGACAGATGATTCGTTGGTTGGTTTCAGACGTGCCCCCTTTTATTGGGCTTTCCGCAGATCAATCCTCTGTTGCTTTGGGAAGAGAGTTGGAGGTTGTGGTTAGAGACAAGGACTTTCAACCTCTCGACAATGCTCGAGTTGCCCTTGATGTCCTCGAGGTGGGTTCTACCGATGTTGTCCGGTTAACTGCAGAGGCGGATGAGGAGAAGGCCGGGGTGTATTCGGCTAGTTTCATCCCTCGCTCTTCAGGTGGATACTTGGTCGCTGCCGAGGTGCGTGACTCGACAGGGAAGGTCATTGGTTCTCGTCGGACAGGATGGTCAACCGATTTTTCCGCTGCCGAGTATAGCTCCTTGTCTCCAAATTTCCAGTTACTGGAAGCCCTCGCCCACAAAACCGGCGGGAAGACACTAACTTTCGATGATCTCGATGGCTTCGCCGAGATGCTTCCTAATCTAAGGGCTCCCTTAACGGAAGTCCTGCATTCACCCGTCTGGCATCAGGCTCCTTTCTTCCTTCTGGCCCTTGCCTGTTTTGTTTCCGAGTGGTTTCTCCGTCGCAGAAAAGGTCTTCCCTGATGCGTACGATAGTTCTCTTGTCCTTCTTCGCTATTGGCATGCTTCATGCCGTTGAGAAACCTTTGCTGATTGTCGTTACGGGAGCTCGCGGCGCCGAGGAGTACGGCCAAAACTTCAGAAAGTGGGTTGATCAGTGGAAAGTAGCCTCTGATCAAGCCAAGGTTCCATTCAAGCATCTTGGTGAGGTTCAGGAAGGCACGGCCAAGAGCGTGCTTCGGGAAATTCTGGCTAATCAACCAAAGCAAAGCCTGCAACCTCTTTGGATCGTACTGATTGGTCACGGCACCTATGGTGGAAAGAAAGCCAAGTTCAACTTGTTGGGCCCCGACCTCGAGGCGGGTGAACTTGGGAAGTGGTTGAAGGATTTTGAACGCCCTTTGATTATCATCAATTGTTCCTCCAGTAGTAGTCCTTTCCTAAATGCTCTTAGTGCAAAGGGCCGTGTGGTCATTACTGCAACCCGTAGTGGTTTTGAGCAGAACTTTTGTCATCTTGGCGGGTTTCTCTCTGAAGCCATCAGCGATGCAAATGCCGATTTGGATAAGGATGGTCAGACCTCTCTCTTGGAAGCTTGGCTTCTTGCGGCA
>CAZWTI010000404.1:0-2602 GCA_964637065.1 uncultured Puniceicoccaceae bacterium | reverse complement strand
CAGCGCCAGCGCCTGCAGGGGCGTGCTCGTGCGCGTCTCGCGGACAATGCAGGTTTCGCGCGGACTGGCATCGAAAGTCGCCATCAGCGGCGGGGTGACCGTGCGCTTCCAAAACGTATACAGGCTGCGGCGATAAAGATCCGCGCCTTTTGCCTGTTCGTATTTTGTCTCGGATGCAATTTCCTTCCACAACCCCTCGGGCTGATAAGGCTTAACCGACGGGCCGCCGATCTTCTTCTTCAACAGCCCGCTTAAAAACAACGCTTGGTCGCGAATCATGTCCGCCGAAAGCCGCAGTCTCGGCCCGCGGGAAAGGAGCACGTTTTCGGGATCTCCCGCATTTTGCTTTCGACGACTCGACTGCCGATAGGTCGCGCTCGTCACAATCAGTTTCTGCAACGCCTTCACGTCCCAGCCACTGCGCACGAATTCAATCGCCAGCCAGTCAAGCAGTCGCGGGTGGCTCGGCCACGCCCCCTGCGAGCCAAAGTCCTCCACCGTCTTCACGATGCCGCGGCCGAAATACGTCTGCCAGAACCGATTCACCGTGACGCGGGCCGTCAATGGATGCTTGGGGTCCGTCAGCCAACGGGCGAAACCAAGACGGTTGCGCGGGGCGTCCTTCTGCAACTGCGGAAGTGCGGTCGGCGTGTCGGCCGAGACTTCTTCGCCGGGGCGATCATATGCGCCTCGGATGAGCAGGCGCGTCCGGCGCGGCTTGGCCATTTCCCGCATTACCATCGTGGTCGGAAAATCTTCAATCATCTCCTCGCGCCTTTGCCTCAGCGCAAGAACGCGCGCGAAAGTCTTGCGGATTTCGGGCGGAGCATGCTGTTCGCGGAACGCAAGGCGCAACGAGGCCTTTTGGGCGGCGGTGGGTTCTTTCAATGCCGCCAATTCGCTCAAGCTGTCCGGCGCGGCCAGCGCGATGGCTTCCTCGGGCCGCAGCGCCCGATCGTAAACCCGCGCCTCGTCGATGCGACCCTTGAAACGATGCGCCGGTCCGCCGCCCCCGCCAATGCGCAGCGGTTCATCCCTTGCCATGAAATCCTGATTCAACATGTCCAGGTTCACGCGAAGCTTTTGCGACGCGCCGTTGACAAACACCCGCACGCCCTCGGGAATCGGATGCCCGTCGTAAGTCATCGCGACGTGATGCCACTGTCCGGGCTCCAGTTTCGCGGTCGTCTCCATGCGAAGCGAATCATCGAGCCAGCGCTTCACGAGATTCACCTGCACCTTGCCGTCCACCAGCCAAATGCCCCAGCCGGTTTCCTTGCTCTCGTCCTTTGTGCGCGTGAGAATCGGGCCGTCCGATTCGGGCCATATCCATGCGCTGAGCGTGAATCGATCGAAGTAGCCGAAGTTCGCGGACGTCGCGGTGGTGCTGTTCGCGTCAATGAATCGCTTGCCGTCGAACATCGCAGCCTTGCCCACCCGTCCGGCGGCAAACGTCGCCGAACCGGCCTCCATCTCACCGCCCTTTCCCTTGCTTGCCGTGTTCGACAGGACGCCGTCCAGGGTGAAATGCGCCACCAATCCCTCGTCCGGCGCCCAGCCCGCGGCTTTTCGCGACGGGAGCCTCTTCTCCCAAGTTTCCCGTTCCTGCTGAATCTCGGGCTGCAATTTTCCAAGCGCCCGTTCCGCCTCGGCCACCTGCGCATTCAGTTTTGCCAACTCCGCCTGTTGCGAGCGTGTGGGCGACTTGAGGAACGGCGGCGAGTTGGCGTACTTCAGCGCTCGTCCGCTCTCCGGGATGTTGTTGAAAAAGGCGTAGAGTTGATAAAATTCCTTTTGCGAAAACGGATCGTACTTGTGGTCGTGACAGCGAGCGCAGCCCATCGTGAGGCCCATCCAAACCGTTGTTGTCGTGTCCACGCGATCCGCCACGTACTCCACCTGAAATTCCTCAGGGATGCTGCCGCCCTCCGCATTGCCGCGATGGTTGCGGTTGAAGCCCGTGGCGATGCGCTGACCGAGCGTGGAGTTCGGCAGCAAATCGCCCGCGAGCTGCTCGATGGTGAACCGATCGTAGGGCATGTTGTCGTTGAACGCCTCGATGACCCAGTCGCGCCAGCGCCACATCGTGCGCGGACCGTCGGTTTGATATCCGCTCGTGTCCGAGTAGCGGGCCGCGTCTAGCCAGCGAAAGGCCATTCTCTCACCATACCGGGCCGAGGTCAGCAGCCGGTCGACTGCCTCTTCATATGCCCCGGGAGCGTTGTCTTCTTGAAATGCCGCAATCTCCGACGGTGTCGGCGGGAGTCCGGTGAGGTCGCGCGAGACGCGCCGCAGCAACGTGGCCCTTTCCGCCTCGGGCGACGGTTTCAACCCCTCGCGGTCCAGTCGGGCCTGCACGAAGTTGTCGATGCCATTCCGCGGCCATTTATCATTTTTGACCTCCGGCGGCGCCTGGACCTCAGGCGGGATGAACGACCAATGCCCCCGCCATCTCGCGCCCTGCTCAATCCACTTTTTGATCACAGCGATTTGCCTGTCCGAAAGTTTCCGCTGCGAATCGGGCGGCGGCATTTTTTCATCAGGATCTTCTGAACTGATGCGCGCAAAAAGCTCACTCTGCGCCAAGTCGCCCTTCACCACC
>CAZWTI010000403.1:0-5239 GCA_964637065.1 uncultured Puniceicoccaceae bacterium | reverse complement strand
AGGCAGCGATCGGCAAAGATGGGTCGGAGGTGCTTCGCGTAGTCAACGGGTTGTCCGGGAGACGGGAGAGCGCCACCGACTGCGGCAACAGCACCGCCGCCCGGCTTGGCTCCCTCCTCGATCCACCGCTTGAAGACGTCTATCTGTTCGGCAGTCAACTTCCCGCCTTTCGGAGGCATGACGTCGGCATCCTCCTCATCCAAGCTAATGAGCTCATACAGGTAGCTGTCGGCCGTACTGCCGGGCTTGAGAACGGGCCCATCCAAGGTTCCCTTTACCACGAATTCCCAAGTGTCGAGGCGAAGGCCGGCCTTGGGATTGATGGTTCGGCCATTTTTAACGAAGGGCGCTCCATGACATTCCAAGCATCTGGATCGAAGAAGAGGCATGACGTGAGACGTGAAATCAATCGGTTCGCCCGGAGCGGGCATACCACCACTTTCTGCAGCGAAAGCCTTTGGATCTTCTCCCAATGGAGCAGCCTTGTGACTGAAAAAGGAACCCGACCTTAGCGGAGGTGCCTTAGATTGAGGCACTAAGGGAACCGAGGCGGGAGGAGGCGACGTAGAAGGCGGGACGGCAGGTTGGTTCGGACTGGGGGTTGGAGGAGCCGTTTGAGACGGAGGTACGCCGGCAGGGATACGCCGTTGTTTGACGGCATCAATGCAATACTGCCCGTCCGCTTGGGAAAGAAGCCTGAAATCGAGTTGGTAACGCTTGCCGGCTTGGTCCTCTATAAAAATGGTTTGCCCTTGGTAACCAATGAGACGCCCGACCATGGAGTGTCCCTGAGTGGTATGAAAGGTGCGGAATGGTTCAGCCGAAAAGACGATTGTCGCCGCAAGCAGGAAACCGGCAACCGCCGCAAAGGTGGCGAGTGATTTCGCCATCGGCATTGTCCGTGCAGGAAACTCCCTAGGCAAGGACGTCGAGAACGGGTTCGCCCTTGTGAGCCACTGTAAAGGGACGACCGGAGGGAGAGTAGAAAATTTTCTTCAGTGGCAATCCCATGGCATAGGCGATGGTAGCGTTGAGATCGGGTGGCTTGACGGGGTTTTCGGCCACTTCCTTCCCGTTTTCGTCACTCTTCCCATACGCCGTACCGCCCTTTATGGCGCCTCCCGCCATGAAGGCGGAAAATGCCTTGGGCCAATGGTCACGTCCATCACGAGGGTTGATGTCGGGCGTACGACCAAACTCGGAGGTTAGAACAACGAGAGTTTCCTTAAGCAAGCCACGATGCTCGAGATCATATAAAAGCGCACTAAGAGCTTGGTCTACGTCCGCACAATTGTCGGCGACGCGGTCAAAGTTGTCGTCATGCGTGTCCCAACCTCCGCGAGTGACCTCGACGTAACGAACTTGGTTCTCGATAAGTCGTCGAGCCAACAAACAACCTTGGGCAAAGTTGGATTTCCCGTAGAACTCGTGAATGTTCTCGGGTTCCTTGGCGATGTCGAAAGCCTTGAGATCTTCGCTTCGCATCAACTTGACCGCCTCTTTATAAAGGTCGGAATAAGCCCTCACCTTCTTCTGGTCAAAGCTCTGGATGTAGCGGTTGTTCATTTTTTCCGCCATCAGCAGACGACGCCCAAAGCGTTCCTCATTGAGGTATTCGGCCATCTTGCTGTTGGCCAAGCCGGCCTTGGGGTTACCAATGGGAAGCGGCCCGTACTTGGACTCCAGGAAACCTGCTCCCAACTCGTTGCTGCCGCCGCCGATGCGAACGTTCTCAGGAATGGTGCTGTTGATTTTCCCGGAAAGCTTGGCCACCCAACTGCCAAAAGTGGGATGCACGATGGTCCCTCGCTTTACGTAACTAGTGTGCATCAGGTAGCCGGCTTGCTCGTGCGCTCCCTGGTTGGTGGAGATCGAACGAATGACGGCGGCATTGTGCATGTGGGAAGCCGTCTTGGCAAAGTTCTCGGCGAGAATGACTCCATCCGCACTGGTTTTCACCGCCTTTGTGGGACCCTGCATCTTCGGGTTGTTGGGCTTCGGGTCCAAGGTGTCGAGATGCGTCATCCCTCCCGCCATGTTCAGGTAGATTACGTAGCGAGCCGTGGCAGGTCGAACGCCCGGCTCAAGGGCCTTCAGGGGGGTACTGACCTCGTTTCCCAACATCGGCAGAAGCCCCACTCCCAAACATGCCTTGGCCGCTTGGGCAATGAACTTCCTGCGTCCGAATTCGTCGAGTTTGTTAAGCGATTTTTTCATTTTCTGATCTGGTTGAAACTTCGATTAAAGTAGAGGTTACTGCACGAAAAGAAATTCGTGACTGTTGACTAAGGTCCACAAGAGATCCGCGTACGCTTCGTCCCCATGGCGTTTGACGGCGTCTTTTGCATCGCGTTGCTCATGAGCATCGGGCTTGCGGTTGAGAATAGTGTAGAAAATGGCGTTGACCTTCTTCTCCATGGTTTCCTCTACCTCCATGTTTTTCATGGCCACGGCTTTCTTGTTACGGATTATCTTTTTTTCAACATAGCCGTTGAGAAGGCTCAAGATCTGGGTGACCGAGGCATCCTTGTGTCCATTTTGAATCTGTTCGCGATCAGATCCTCCGAACTCGCGAACAAGATGTCCGATTGGGGCAGGAGAACTGACTTCGGATGCGCGAACTTCGTTGCGGTTAACGTAGACAACGCCCTCCCCCATCATCATGTCGTTGCCTAGGGCTTTCTTTTTCGGGCCCTTCGGCTTTGCCGCGGTCGCTTGCTGATCGATGAATCGGTTCTTGCATCCGTTGCAGCAAAAAGCAACGGCTTTGCCATCGTTGCCTACTGCAGTAATGGCGGGATCGGCAGCCCTGCCGGGCTTGATGGGACAATTCACGTTATCGGCGGGCGCCACTTTCTTACCTTTGGCGTCTTTATTATTCGCCTTCTTCTTGTCGCCGGAGCTTACCTTGCTCAAGAGTTCGGAAAGAAGCTCCTCTCCGGACATGTTCGAATAGCGGACGAACTGGTCATACTCCATCGGCTCGTTGCTGACCTTACGGTTGTCGACATTCGGATATGTGAGCACAAGAAGAGAGTCCCAAATTTGCTCGGCCGACATGCGCTCGAGAATGGGCCCGGGATAGAGGTAGGGCACTTCCGAGGACAAACTGTACTGCTGCTTAGGAGCGGCCCTGTGAAAAATCTTGGTGTTGTAGAGTACTCGGAGGAATTCCCTTGTGTCGTAATCCAGAGCGTACATCAATTTCTCAAGGTATGTCATCAATGCAGGGTTTGATGCAGTGGTATCGTCCATCATGTTGTCTACGGGCTCAATCAACCCGACTCCCATTACCTGCTTCCAAAGACGATTTGCTATGACGGTCGTGAACCTAGGATTGGCGTCGGAAGCAAGCCAATTGGCGTAAGTTTCGCGAGATCCGATTTCCTTCAGATTCTCGTCGAGTTCAACCGCCAACCCGAAAATAGTCTTGGCCTGGACTTCCTGGTTGGGCTTGGCGTTGTCGTACTGGTAATCCTTGGGAAGACGAATCTTTCCCTCTCCCTTGCTATCGAGGCCAAACTGCAGGATGTCCCGAATCATTCGAGCCGAGCGACGCAACTTCCCATCCTCGTCCTCCTGTTCACGAACGAGCTTGTTGAAAGAAGCGAGATTCTCGGTGCCTTCCTTGCGACGCAAGTCCCCCGCACCATGGGTGAAGGCAGACATTTCGTAAAATTGCTTTTGTGTCCACCGATCGAATGGATGATCATGGCACTGAGCGCACTCGAGGCTAGTTCCAAGAAAGATTCGAATAGTATTGGCCATGTTGTCGAGCGGCATACCACGATCACGGAAATAATAACCGACCGCTCCATTGCCCTTTTCCCAGATTGGTCCCCTGGACGAGATGAGCTCCCTGACAAACTGGTCATAGGGCTTGTTGGACTTGATGAAATCCTTGATGAAGGTGATGTATGGACGCCCGGCGGAACCGGAAGCTCCTTGCATCCTGTCCTTGGCCCTGAGGATATCGGCCCAAAAATGAAACCAGTGGCTCGCGTATCCTTCAGAATTAATCAATTGATCGACCAATTGCCGGCGCTTGGCCGTACGATTTCGATTCAGCAAGAAAGCATTGGTCTCAACAAGAGTAGGAATGCGTCCGACAATCTTTAGGTAAGCGCGACGAAGAAAGGTTTCGTCGTCCACAGTCTTATTCGGACGAGCACTATACTTTCGAAGTTGCTGCTCCACCAAAGTGTCCGCGCCAAGTGCGAGTTGCAACAACTGTCGTTCCTGAAGCGGTCGTTGCAATTTGGGAACTTCCTCTCGAACTGGGGCGAAGTTGTTCTTAACGAAAGCTTGGTCCTTATCACAAAGAATTTCGATCTTGAAGCGGAATAGCTGGTGATCTTCAGCTTGTTTGAACAGAATATAATCACCGAAATTCTTGATGACCTCACCCTCGATTTTTTCGCCCGTGACGGATGTAAAGGTACGTCCAAACAAGACGTTTGCCACGAGAAACATCGTAAGAAGAAAGAATGAGGATTTGGAAAAAACTTTGAGATTCATGGCGTTGCGTAGAATTTGACGCTGAACATTGGCTCTGGTGTACACTTAGATTGTATACCTTGAAGGGTCTTCAGCGCTTTTTCAACAAATTTTCGTGCGCGTGAGTAATTAGACCTATTAAAAAAACCATTCACAAGCAACTGTCCAATGTCTCGGTTCGCCCAAATATACGAGGCCATCAGGGCTCTTCCTACTCTGTATTTCCTCATCGGAAAGGTTTTGAACGGCAATGTGAATACGAGCATTCTTAGAAAATTTACGGGTAATCGCCAAGTCGAGAGCAAGAAAAGGATCAAGTAGACGTGAATTTCGGGTATCATCAAAACGATCGGATTCGTGACGGGCGTCCAGGCGAAGTTCCCATGGAGAAGGTATCCAAAGCAACGAGGCGGTTGCGCGCCTTTCAGGCACTTGAGCGAAACGTTTACCGACGAGACCCGGATTTGCGGTGCAACTCCGAACCGTCGAGTCCATAAACAAACCTTGAAGGCGAACAGAGAGTTCATTGATCAAAGACCAATTGGAGGAAATCTCGATGCCTCTCATTCTTGCATGATCCAGATTTCGGCGGGTGGCATTATTCTCCTGTCCGATGGCGGGATTTGAGTCATTAGCCACGGAACCCTTGATTTGATCATGGAATAGCCCTAGCGAGACTGAAAAATCATCGGCAACACGGCTATCGAGACCTAATTCTATTCCCGTAGCACGTTCAGTTGAT
>CAZWTI010000402.1:0-3583 GCA_964637065.1 uncultured Puniceicoccaceae bacterium | reverse complement strand
TTCAAGCGAAGAAGCCATTGTCGCTGACTGCGCGACTCCAACTGATTCGCTATGGCCTTCTCGATTTGGAGGCGCACGTCGTCTAGCGGTTTCACGCCTGCAGCGAGCTTTTTGTCGGCCTTGAGTATATAGACCGCTCTTTTGTCAGACTTGCCAATGGTACCGTCGGCTTTGCGTTCGAGCAACTCGACAACGAACGGTTTTGAAACTTCTCCCTCGGCAAGTGCAAAGGCCTTTTCCCTTAGGGTTTCGTTGCGAATTTCACGTTTTGCGACCATCACTCCCCAGTCGCCCCCTTTGTTCTTAAAGTTGCTTTGACCATGCTTCTTGGCAAGTTCCTCAAAGGTCATGTCTCCTTTGATTTTGGCAATTACCTCGTTGGCCTGCTGCAAGAGAACGGCCTCCGGTTCACGGGCTATTTGGGAAAACACGATTTCCCGCAAACGTATCTTTTCCTCCGTTAGAAATTGGGAACGGTTCTCGCGGTAGAATTGCTCGACCTTCTCCGGGCTCACTTCTTCCCGAGAACGTCGACGTGTATTCAGCATATGGCCGTGAATAAGTTCTTCCTCCAAGTCTTTCCTGAATTCTAACTGGGACTGGTTCCGACTGCGAAGCACGTCTCGAAAAAGTTTCCTGTCGCCGTTGAATTCGCGAATGAGATGTTTGTTGTACTCATTCTCAAGGTAGGAGTCAGGAATTATCATGCCTTTTTCCCGGAACGCCCGGATGGTCAGTAATCGGTCAATCTTGCCGTCGACGAATTCCTTGGACCTTTCT
This sequence comes from uncultured Puniceicoccaceae bacterium, assembly GCA_964637065.1. Lineage (GTDB taxonomy): Bacteria > Verrucomicrobiota > Verrucomicrobiia > Opitutales > Seribacteraceae. The sequence continues at coordinate 2,803 of CAZWTI010000402.1, read as the reverse complement.
TCCTTTTCCGTCTTTGTGAAATTAAGCAGGTCCATCGCTTTCTCGACTTCGCCCCGTGTTACGATTCGATCCTCCACCTTTGCCATTACCCGATTGATTTCCACAAGTTCTCCCTGCAACGGCAGTGGCGTTATAATGAGGAACAAAAGAAAAAGTCCCGAAATTATGTTCGTCACACTCTCATTCAACTTTTCTTGCATGAATATGCAGTTTGAGAAACTGAGTGACTTCCTTCAACTTTAAAAGAGAATCTTTTTCCGTTAATTTTGGGAATCTTCCCGCCACTTTAATGAAGGCTTCGGTCCCGGATTTCCTTTTCGCTTTTACGAGTCTGCACTGGAGCGAATTTCCATTCGTTTCGATCCGATCTATGCCAGCCTCCTCGGCGAGGCAGCGAATTTGGGTTTCCAGCAACAAGGCTTCCCCCTCCATGGGCAGCTTGCCGAAGCGATCCTCCAACTCCTCTTGTAGGCACTCCAACTCTTTAATGTCCAAGGCGTTTGCCAATTTGCGGTAGAAATCGATCCGAAGCCTGGTTTCGGGAGCATAGCTCTCAGGAAGGTAAGCTCCGAGCAGTTCGCCCTTTTCCTTGAACGATTCTGAATGTGATGAGGATTTCTCTTCCGGACTTCCGCTTGAGGTGAAGTCCAACCTAACGGTTGCACGGGGTCGGAAGGTTTTCTCGTCTCCCTTTAGGCGAGCTACGCTTTGCTTGAGCAATCGACAGTAAAGGTCGAAACCCACTCCAGCCACGTGTCCGCTTTGCTCGCTTCCCAATAGATTGCCCGCTCCCCGCAATTCCTAGTCTCTGAGAGCGTTACTGTTTCCTGCTCCCAACTTTGTTTTTTGCCGGTTGGCCGACAGCCTCTTTCGCGCCTTGTCCGGTATGGGTTTGTGACGGTTTAGCAGCAGGTAGGCGTAAGCTTGCCGATTGAACCTTCCTACGCGGCCACGTAGTTGATAAAGCTGTGACAGGCCGAACCGATCGGCGCCCTCGATGAGTATGGTGTTGCAATTGGGAATATCTATGCCCGACTCGATGAAGGTGGTGCAAACGAGTATATCGTGCCGTTGGGCGACGAATTCAGTCATTACTTTCTCCAGTTCTTCCTCGGCCATCTGCCCGTGACCAACGGCAATTCTCAACTTTGGAAATTGTTCTCTCAATCGGCGAGCCACCGCCTCGATGGTCTTGACCTTGTTGTGAAGGTAGAACACCTGTCCCCCTCGGCGAATTTCCCCATCCACGGCTTTCTTCACCACTTCCGGCGAATGACGCATTACTTCGGTTCTTATGGGACGGCGATTTACGGGTGCCGTTTCGATCGAACCCAAGGCCCTCGCGCCAACCATCGCGAAATACAACGTCCGTGGAATCGGGGTGGCGCTCAGAGTCAGGACGTCCAAGTCAGCCTTCATTTTCTTTATGCTTTCCTTGTGCCTTACGCCGAACCGTTGCTCCTCGTCTACCACTAGAAGACCAAGCTCGCGAAATTTTACGTCGGGGCTAAGTATACGATGAGTTCCCACAAGCACGTCGACACCCCCCTCGCTCAGTGCCTTGAGGGTACTCCGTTGTTCCCCTTGGGTCCTGAATCGACTTAGCATTTCTATGACCACCGGGTAGTCGGCCATTCGCTCCCTGAAGACGTTCAGGTGTTGTTGGCAAAGCACGGTGGTTGGTGCAAGCACGGCTACTTGCCTGCCGTCCATGACGGCCTTGAAGGCTGCCCTGAGGGCGATTTCCGTCTTGCCGAAGCCGACGTCTCCACAGAGGAGACGGTCCATCGGGGCGGTGCTCTCCATGTCCTCCTTTACTGCATTTATAGCGGTAATTTGATCTGGCGTTTCCGTGAAGGGGAAGGCGTCCTCGAACTCCTTCTGCCATTCCTCATCGGGTGGGTATGGATAGCCTTGTGCCGCTTCTCGCGAAGCTTGTAGGCGAAGCAGGTCCGCAGCCAAATCGAAGGCGGCCTTTTCTGCGGCCTCCTTTGCCTTCAACCAAGTTTTTCCACCAAGTTTCGCAAGTCTTGGATTCGATTTGCTCAATCCCACGTAACGAGACAACAAATGAGACTCCTGCAGTGGGACGTGAAGCAGAATGCGATCTGCGAACTCTACGGTAATGGCCTCTTCCCGCCGACCCTCGTCCTCAATGCGCCCAATGCCTTTATATCGACAGATTCCGTGCTGAAGGTGCACGAGATAGTCTCCTTCAACCAGTTCTGCAAAATCGAGAGCTTGATCAACTTGAGGCCGTTGAGCGACCATGCGTCGTGAACGCCCTGTCCGCCGACTTCTCTGCCTCCCTAGAATTTCTCGAGCTGTTGCCACCAATAGGCCCGTTTCCCCCTTTTTGATTTTGTGTCCTAGAAATTTTTCTCCGGGTTTCAGGCGAAGGGCAAATCCTTCCCGAAGTCCAAGCGGAAGGAAGGAGGGCCTTAGCTCTTTGAGATTATCGTTTTCCTCAATGGTTTCCTCTATTCTTCTTCTTTCCGACTCCACTCCTGCCGCAATCTGGATAAGAAAGCCTTCTTGAGAACGGTGCAACAAGCTTGCAAGATATGTTTTGCGGGCGGAGCGTTCACTTTCGAAGAGCTCGCTGCCCAAGGTTCCGACGGGAGTTTCTCTTTTTAGGTCCTCCAAGTTCTCTACTTGAACTTCTTGAACGTTGGCGTTCTCGCAGATGCCGCGTCCGGCATCGATTTCGCAAAGCCCAAGGAATTGATCACCTTTCGCATTTGCCCGTGCCAATGCATTCATGAAACTTGCTTTTTCGGACTTCCCATTTTCCGAATATTGA
>CAZWTI010000401.1:0-2814 GCA_964637065.1 uncultured Puniceicoccaceae bacterium | reverse complement strand
TTTCCGTCTGGTGAAGCGGCAAGTGCAGTTATGCCCGCTGGCAGTTTTTGTCCCAACTTGCTGGATGGACGACCAGCAAAATCAGAGATGTGAAGCTCACCGGATGAACCACCGGTAATGATCAAGTCCTTGCCTGGAACTGTAGCGGCACAGGTACCCGGAAGTGTTTCCGGACTGCCCATCAGAAAGGACTCCGCCGGGACAGGCATCAGACGTAGATCAAGCTTGTCGAGTTCGTGAGGTTTTCGAGCTTTGAGCTCCTTGGTTGCATTGGCTTCGAGTGATAGGTCGGGAGCGAGGGCGACGCGGAAGCCGCGGTCGGAACGTTTTATATCCGGAGAGTTGGCTCCACGATATGCGCCTCGACAACGATTATAGCTAACGTTGAAGGAACCACCGCGCAGAGAGCGCCACCGTCCTTCAGAAAAGAAAGGGTCGATGGCTCCAGGAATACGAGTCTTGAGCATGTTCCGCTTGTTGAGCTCCACATGGTCGAGACACCATTCCCAAAGGTTGCCGTGCATATCGTGAATTCCATGATCATTGGCAGTCTTTCCGCCGACAGGATGAGAGCTATTCTCGGAGTTGTGGGAAAACCATGCAAACTTCTCCAAGTGTTCGACATAGGCATTTTCATCTACTGGAAGGGATGTTTGAGAAGTACCCGAAAAGGGTCCTTCAGAACCCGCTCGACAGGCGGATTCCCATTCGGCCTCAGTCGGTAGACGATACAAGTAGCCGACAGGTGGTGGAAATTCTTTGTTTAGGAGTTCGCAATATGCCACCGCATCATGCCAAGAAATGTTGTCCACAGGCATTTTGCCATTTTTGTTAGCACTTGGATTTTTACCTGTTAGCTTTTCGTATTGCTCCTGAGTCACTTCGAATTGCCCGAGCCAGAAATCACGAGAAATGGTTACCAAGTGTTGAGCTTCGTTAGGGAATCGACCAAGTTCGGGACTTAGGTTTTCGCTGCCCTCGATTTTCCCGGAGGCAACACGAGCGTGCCCGTTCCACAAACCGAAGGTGGCGTCCTTTCCTACGGTAAGTATGGTTTCGGAATCGCCTGCGAAGATAGCTCTGGCCAAGCCGGATTCCGGATGGGGCACAAAGCTCAGGATTTCGCTGCTTGAAAGTGCTTTTGCATGAAAGGCGAGTCGCCCCCATAGCCATCCTCTCAAATGGGGAGTGGTTCTCTGCAGAATTTCTTGGGCGGATTGTATGTTGCGGGTTTCCAAGGCTTTTCGGGCAAGGCGAAGCTCAGACAGGTATTTTTCCAATTCGAGAAGGTGTAGGTTGCAGGTGACGCGACGAACGTGTTCTAATGATACCTTGATTGGGCCGAAGTTCGGACTTTCCGCAGCTAGAAATCCATCTTTTATCACCTGAAGATTCAGCGCCAGTCGCCCTGTGGAACTTTTCAACCACAGTCTATCTGAAGCGGGCTTGGCCTGTTCTGCTCCCTGGGTTGGGAAATGAATGGACCTTATGCGTTCGAGGGGAGTTGCAAACTTACCGCGGCTGGTTTCTAGAAAAAGTTTTCCATCCTCCATCCTTCCAATTGCTGCAGTGGTAGAGTCACCGTTTACAAAGGTCACGCGTGTTTCCGAAGCTTTTTCCTTTGTTGGCGGTTCTACGGGAGCGAAGTCACCATCCCAACCGGAGATCGTGGTGTCCTTGAGACGAAGGGATGAACTTCCGCCTTGGTTATACAAGACGACGGAGTTGCCCATCGGAGAGAAATCCTCGTCACCATCTTTCCAGCGAGCCATTTGCTTGCCGTTCAACCAAACGGCGAATTCCTTTGTCTTTCGGTTCCCGAAAATGCGGAAGTGGCCAGACTTGGACTTGGTCAAGTCGTTGATGACGGCGGAGCCAATTGTCTCTCGGGTAAGTCGACCTTTCTTGCGTTTCGCTACCTGAAGGTTCATCCGGTTATTTGAAAAGGAAAGATCATACCCGATGCTGCCATAACCGCGTGATTGCGAATCAGAGAACAACTGTACGCGAAAGTAGAAAGACCTTACCCAACTGGCATCTAGCTCAATCTCGATCGCATCTTTCTCTGGAAGAAGGCGACCGATGCTCCCCGAAACGATCGTGAACAAGTCACCGCTCTCGGCACGCCAGGCATTCGGATTGCTAGGAGTCCACCCTGAAATGCCTTGTGAGGCATCGTAGAGGATTTCATGGCTAGGCGGTAAAAGAATTACTGAGGCAAGTTTTTGTCTCTTCGCATCCAAATTCCCGGCAAATGAAGTTTCTATGGCAAAGTTATCCTCATCGACCTTGATTAGCTGGCCCCTTATACGATCTCCGTTCTTGAAACTGATCTGGATGTTTTGACCATTTTTTTTCTGGATTTTTTCCTCTTGGTCTTTTCTTGATGCGAGCTCTATGGAGTCGACCGAGGAAAAGCGAAAGGAAAGAGGTTCCGCAGCGGCTTCATTGGCCCAACGAAGGAAGCGGTTCTCATTCAGATCGATCAAGTTCCCACGAAGAAAGGAACCGTCGAAGAGGCGCAATCGATCCAGCTTTTCGTGTTCGTCAGAAATTGCCTGAATGGACTTGCCGTCGCTCGCTAAAATCCGAGGAGAGCCAAAGGGTGGGGGAGCGACCCGCGCCTTGGGAAGAATTCTAATGGGCTAGGGGGGGGCAGCATTGATTCGAATTCTTTGTTGTATCGGCACGGCGTTGACTTTTGCCTTTGCCTGGATTTCCAAGATTTCAGGAATTTTCTCTTTTTGCCCTTCGACGTTGGCTTGAATGCGAATTTGTATTGCTTCCTGACCGAGTGCGTTCAGGCAGATGAAG
>CAZWTI010000400.1:0-3460 GCA_964637065.1 uncultured Puniceicoccaceae bacterium | reverse complement strand
GAGGTGGAAGTCTTCATACTCGACGAGGTGGATAGGATGCTCGACATGGGTTTCATTCCGGACATCAAGAGGGTGTTGGCCAAGATACCCGAAGATCGCCAAACCTTGTTCTTCTCGGCCACCATGGCCCCGAAGATGGAGGAACTTGCCCACACCATGGTCCGCAACCCGGTACGGGTGGCCATCACACCCGACAAACCTGCAGTGGAACGCATCGATCAGAAGGTGCTCTTTGTGGAAAAAAAGAAAAAGGACTCCTTGCTGGCCTCGCTTTTAAGTGATCGGGAGATCAAAAAGGTCCTCGTTTTCACACAAATGAAGCACGTCGCAAATCGAGTGGTGAAAAAGTTGTCGAAATCGGGCATTAACGGCGTCGCCATCCACGGCAATAAGACACAAGCCGCGCGCACAAAGGCACTGAACGGTTTCAAGCAGAACCGTTTCCGGGTTATGGTCGCCACCGACGTGGCGGCGCGAGGACTGGACGTGGACGACATCACCCACGTAATCAACTACGACCTGCCGATTGAGGCGGAAACTTACGTACATCGCATCGGTCGCACCGCCCGAGCAGGAGCAAACGGTCAGGCCATTTCTTTTTGCTGTGCCGAGGACAGAACCTGCCTGCATGCCATCGAACGCCTTCTTGGCAAGCCTGTGCCTGCCGACATGGAACATGATTTTCATTGCGAAAAAGCCTATCGTTCCAACCAGCCCATCCGAAAGCACGGAGGGCATGGTCGTGGCGGAAACCGCAGGGGTAAAGGTCCCCAAGGGAAATTCCCCCGTAGACGAGGGAGAAATCGCAATCGAGTAAGACGTTAAAGCAAGGAGTTCCAAGACCGTGCACATTCCCCGGATGACTTGAAGGCAAGATGTCGTCTTCTCGGAGTCTATTTACAAAGAGAGCAAAATTCACATTTTATAATTGCCGTTCGCCCTTGAGATAACGGTATTCTGTAATTGTTAAACTGTATCCAATCACCATGAAAATCATTAGACTCTCATTACTTCTCCTTTCCCTCTCGAGCTTCGCTTTGCCCATCTTTGCGGGGGATTGGCCACAATGGCGCGGTCCTAATCGTACCGGCGTCTCAACGGAGACGGGCATCCTCGACGAATGGCCGGAAGGCGGCCCCAAGCTCTTGTGGAGGACCACCGGCGTGGGCGAGGGATTCTCCAGCGTGATCGTGATGGGCGAACATCTCTACACCATGGGAGACGGAAAGGAAGCCAGTCACGTCCACTGCCTGAAGCCAAAGGACGGCAAGACCATTTGGACTTCGAAGGCAATCGGGAAGACGGGGGGCAACTACAAGGGCACCCGATGCACGCCGACCTTTGACGACGGTAACATCTATGCCTTGGGACAGTTCGGCGACTTGGTTTGCCTGAGTGCCGAAGACGGTTCGGAAGTCTGGCGAAAAAGCCTGACCAAGGATTTCGGCGGACGTTCGGGCGGATGGAACTACACCGAGAGCCCTCTTGTGGACAATGGCAAGGTGATGGTTACCCCGGGAGGGAAGAAAGGCGCCGTGGTCGCCTTGGACAAGAAGACTGGAGACCTACTGTGGCAAAGCAAGGATTTCACAGACGGGGCCCAATACAGTTCGTTGATCGTACGCGAATTCGGTGGCAAAAGGCAGTATATTCAGCTAACCGGATCCAATGTGGTAGGCTTGGACGCAAGCTCGGGGGAAGTACTCTGGAAGGCACCCCGCAAGGGTCGAACCGCCACCATCAGCACGCCTATTTTTCACGAAGGCCAAGTCTTCGTGAGCAGTGCCTACGGGGTGGGATGCAACGGATTCAAGGTAACCCAATCGGGAGGCAAGTTCTCGGCAAAGGAAACCTATGCAAACAAGTCGATTGCCAATCATCATGGCGGTTGTATTCGAGTGGGCGATTACGTGTACGGTTCAAGCGGTGGCACCTTGGCCTGCCTCGAGTTGAAAACAGGGAAGGAAATGTGGCGACAACGCAGCGCAGGGAAGGGTTCCATTCTGATCATAGACGGGAAAATCATCCTGAGGACGGAAGGCGGACCCATTGCCTTGGTCGAATTAAACCCGAAGGAATACAGGGAGATCAGCAAGTTCAACCAACCGGATCGCTCGAAGGCGCGGGCATGGTCTCATCCCGTAGTTAGCAATGGAACACTCTACATCAAGGATCAAGATATGCTGCTGGCATATGACGTGGCCAAATAAGCCCGTACGATCCGCTCGAAACTTGGGGGAAACTACAATGAAGCTTCTCCGGCCAATTGCAATACTCCTAGCAAGCTCTCCTTGCGTTTTGCCCGAAATCCCCGCAGTCGAACAACTGATGGTCAGGTTCAAGTCATTTGGGAAAATGCTCCATTAACAAAACCTCCGACAAAACAATCCACAGCCATACTTCACGAAAAGGCTTACGTCCGCCTTTTGGGCCTCCCGAAGAAGGACACCGAGGCTACGCTATTCGGTATTCCAATGGTCGAAAACGTCGGGGGGGGAAATCGACTACCTCATGCTCCGACGTCATGCAAAGGCCACCGTATTCGCAACCATTCAAGAACCTTGGAGAGAATCAACATCCCCAATAGTGAAGAAAGTAAGCAGGGTTTCTGTTAAGGCTGGAGGCAAGGAAGTGCTGGAACATGAAGCTTATGCCATGGAAATAACTCTTAAGAATGCCGAACGGAGAGTTTTCTTCGTTAACTATTCAAAAGGGCTAAAGAAAATAGGCAAGGTAACCACTAACGCAGAAGTAGCTACTCGGAACTTGGGGAAAGCCAATGCGCTTGAAAAGCCAACTTATACCAATGGAAAGTCTTTTTCAGTCAAGTAAGCCAGTGGCTAATGAAAGGAAGAATGAAAAAGTGTAGTTTTCTGTCGATCGCAATTTCTGGAATTATTGGATTTGCTTCGTTTGAGACTCAAGTCCTGGCGGTCGAAGACAATCTCGATGACCTCCTCGACAACCCGGGCAAAAAGCCTGTGAAGGGAGTGTCGGAATTATCGAAGAATCTTCTGGACGAACAATCGGAAGGTTTCTCGAAGAAGGCCTTGTCGCGTGTAAAATTAAAGGAAAGCTCCAAACTACGATCGATCAGGGCAAGGGAGCCGGAACCCGGTCTGGGTAAACTAATCTACAAGGACGACTTCGAGTCTTATAAAGACGGGGCATCGCCTCGCCATTGGCCAAAGAATAGTTGCAAAGTGACAAAGATTGATTCGCCGGGAAACAAGGGGAAGGTATTGAAGTTCGAGCCGAAGGCCCCTTGGAGTCACTGTTACTTGGATAAGACCATTTCAGCGACAAATTTTAGGCTGAAGTTCGATTTTCTTTGTGGGGAAGAAGGGGAGGTGACTTGGCTAACGCGACTGGATGGACCAAGAGGGCATTCCCTGTGGTCAAACGAAAACTACTACCAAATGGGCTTCTATACCGTGGAAGGACAGAATCTTTCATTCGG
>CAZWTI010000399.1:0-2928 GCA_964637065.1 uncultured Puniceicoccaceae bacterium | reverse complement strand
GCAGACCGGCAGGGATTCGAACCCCGACTGGATGGAACAAAACCATCTGTGCTACAATTACACCACCAGGCTTTCCAAGGCATGAATCCTGACACAACTGCTATTTCAAGTCAAGAGAGGACACCATTTGGGGAAGAGTCGTGATGAGCGAGAAAGGCAAACCGAAATACAAACGAATCGTTCTTAAAATCAGCGGAGAAATCCTTGGCTGCAGGAGCGAGGGTGAACCCATTCATGCCGAGTCCATTGAGCGAGTCTGCAAGGAGATCAAGGCCGTTGTTGATCTTGGCGTTGAAGTGGGTCTGGTCGTTGGCGGAGGCAACATTTTTCGTGTGTTAAGAGGATCCGAAAATGGAATAGACCGAACGACCGGAGACTCCATGGGCATGCTGGCAACGGTAATCAACGGGCTCGCCTTGATGGACCGACTGGAGAAGATCGGGGTTGTCGTTCGAGTTCAGACAGCGATCCCCATGGAAAAGCTGGCCGAACCCTTCATTCAGCGCAGGGCAGTCAGGCATTTGGAGCGAGAACGCGTCGTGATTTTCGTGGCGGGCACAGGCAATCCATATTTTTCAACGGACACAACCGCTGCCCTTAGGGCAAGTGAAATTGGGGCTGAAATCATCTTGAAGGCCACCAAGGTGGACGGCATCTACGACAAGGATCCCCATAAGCACGAGGATGCAGTAAAGTTCGATCGACTTACCTACATGGAATGCCTTGAGAAACGTCTGTCCGTAATGGACTCCACCGCATTTTCGCTCTGCATGGACAACGGCATGCCAATCTTGGTCTTCGACTTGCAACAAGAGAACTCCATCCTGCAGGCAGTCAAGGGCGGAGGAACCGGCACCTTGGTGTCGTGAAGGACGCTTTGCAGTTGCCGATGCCGACCTAAACCAACTTAATGCGGCAATACCCAACCTTTAACGACTCATCCCCGGAGAAGCCTGCCATGGAGATTGACGATATTTTCAACAAGATGCAAGAGGACATGGGAAAGTCCGTCGAGCATGTCCTGAACGAATTCACCACCCTGCACACGGGGAAAGCAAACACCTCTATGGCTGAAAACGTCGACGTGGATGTTTACGGAACTAGAATGAAACTCCGCGACGTTGCCGCAATCACGACTCCCGATGCCCGCACCATACAAATACAACCTTGGGACAAGGCGAGCGTTCAGCCCATCGAGAAAGCGCTGATAGATGCAAATCTTGGTATTTCCCCCGTGGTTACCGGGGAACTCATTCGACTGCCAATTCCCGAACTGAGCGGCGAGCGCAGAGAAGAGCTTTGCAAGATGGCTCAAGGCATGGCCGAACAGAGCAGGATCGGAATAAGAGCCGCCCGAAAGGAAGCCTTGGACAAGCTAAAGGAAGCTCAGAAGGCAGGACTCCCCGAGGATGATTTCGCCCGTCACGAAAAAGAAGTCCAAAAAGAAACCGACAGCTCCGTGTCCAGAATCAATAGTTCCCTCTCCAACAAGGAAAACGAGCTGAAACAGGTTTGAGGAGCATCTTCTTTTTACCTTTCAGGCGAATTCGAGAAGCCTGATTTAATTTCGCTCCCGAGGAACAAACTACTATTTCCATATCATGACCTTGGGCAGCAATAGCGAATCCCCGGGAAAAGTTTCTCGCCTTGTGGTCAAGCTTGGCACGGGTGTGCTTGCACCCACCCCGGGCAAGATTGAGACCACTCGGCTCAGGACTCTGGCCGAATCCATACTGGCACTAAGGGAAGAAGGACTAGAGGTCATCTTGGTAAGCTCGGGCGCAGTCGGTCTAGGCATGGGAAGGTTGGGCCTCGAAGAACGCCCTGCAGATCTCGCCACACTCAGGGCTTGTGCGGCAGTCGGACAAAGTTTGCTCATGAATGTCTGGCGGGAGGTCTTGGAACCCATAGGTCTCGTTACGGCTCAAATCCTCCTTACACGCGAAGACTTCCGAAGTCGAAAGAGTTCGATGAACGTGGGGGATACCTTGAAAAGACTTCTTGAGCAAGGTTCGGTGCCCATCGTCAACGAAAACGACTCCGTGAGTGACGAGGAAATACGTTTTGGTGACAACGACGTTCTTTCCGCCTTGCTGGCTTCACTCTGGAAGGCCGAAATGCTCGCCATTCTATCGACCGCGCCCGGCCTCATGACAAATATCGAAGGGGGAGAGGTCATACCCTTTGTTGCGGAAATCACTCCTAGCATCGAGGCCATGGCAGAGGGAACGAGAAGCTCCACTGCCGTAGGTGGTATGGTCACAAAAATAGAAGCTGCAAAAATCGCCACCAAGTCGGGTTGCGCGGTTTTTGTGGGAAAGGGGGAAAATTCTTTCGAACTCTCATCCATCCTTGCAGGTGATGCTGACGGCACCTTCTTCGCCCCTGCGGGAATCGGCCTAAACGAAAGAAAGAAGTGGCTCGCGTTCTTCCCGGAACCAACCGGCACCTTGGTAATCGACGCTGGTGCCAGCCAAGCAATCATGCATGGAGGAAAAAGTCTTCTTGCTAAGGGACTCGTCTCATTCCGCGGCGAGATGTCCAGAGCAGATGTTGTAGCCATCGAGAATCCCTTGGGTGAAACGATCGCTCGCGGCATCTGTAGGTTCAACTCACAAGAACTCGACCAAGTTAAAGGCAAAGACAACGCCGAAATACTCAAGCTTTTCCCTAGACGTACAAGGGCGGAAATCGTCCATCGCGACCACCTCGCGCCTCTAAGTTAAAAGTTTTCTCCAAAACGCGCTTGCACGGTCGACGGCTTTTGTCGATTGGTAACGCACAGTGTACGATGACGAGGAAGAGGATTTGTTCGGCCTTCCGCCGAGCGGTGCCGTAAATGCCAGCATCGACTTCGAAAGCGATCTAAACGAAGACCAATACGCCGCAGTCACGGCAGGTGATGGCCCGGCCTTGGTCTTGGCCGGT
>CAZWTI010000398.1:0-6782 GCA_964637065.1 uncultured Puniceicoccaceae bacterium | reverse complement strand
TCCGGTTTATGGCTTTTGCCCTCGGCGGTCTCAACCGATAGGTGCAACTCCATTTCGGAAATTCCAAAATCATCCTTTGCAACAACGCGCAGTGGGAAAGTTTCCGTTTCAAGGATTGCGGTTTCCGAAAGCAGGTTCTGGAAATCTACTCGCGGTGCCTCGTCGGGGATAGGTTGAATCGTGATTTGTCTTGGCAGGCTTCCGCCGATGTTGTTTTCGTCGGTAATACGCAAACGAGTATTCATGGTTTGCGTGATGGCACCTAATCTGGCCTTGAAACTTTTTTCTTTATAATCGACGGGAAAGTGTTTGGAGGCTGCTCGAACGTCGACTTTCACCGACCTATCGGCAAATCCTTCCAAAGTGTGGCTCGCTCCGGCGGGTACTGTGAGACGAATCCCATCAACCGTTTGTTGCTCAGGTGGATATTCAAGATATTTCGGCAGTGAAACATGTGCATCCAAGCGTTCAATGCGCGGAGGCTCCAATGGGATGATCCTTACTGACTCGCTAATGTCGCCGACTTCCAACTCCCATCCTTGAATGTCGAATTGGGCAGGTAGCGCGAATTCGTAAAGAAAACCGTTTCTTCTAGCCGTGAATTCCTGACCCGACGATGAACTTAAGACGGCTTCATTAGGTTGTCGGCGGGAATTCTGTGAAAGTATGCAGCGCAGAACGAGTGGTTGCCCGAGCGCGCAATATGTTTCCTTTGGCAAATCCGAAAGCTTCGCCAAGGTCTCCCGTTCAATGTCCGCCCAAGGATTCCCCCATCTTTTCAATGCATTGAGCGAAATGTCAGGCAGCATAAAAATGGCTACAGAGGCTAGAACGGTTGAACACGCAAAAAAGTAGAGCGCCTTTCGGGCAGGGCCCTCGTCCACTGCTTCCGTGATTTCGAGCGAGCTAATTTCATTCTCAACCCCTTTCGCAGCAGCCTCGAAAAGAGCCTCCGAGTGGTGTGCCTCTTCCGGAGATTGGCGAGAAAGTTCCAAGACGCCGAGAAAACGGTCACCCGGGCCACCGAAACAGTCTCGGACAAGTTTTGCCAATTTAATGTCAGACCTCGGTAGGACAATTCCACCCTTATACCAAATCCATGTTGCCGCGGCCGCTCCCGCCCATCCCAATCCCGCCAAGAATATTCGGACCGGGATGGATGTATCCCAAAAGCGGTCGCAGGCGAAGAGGACTAACCAAGAGGCCACGAGGCATGCCACAAAGGTGAAAATTCCTCGGGCATAGGCAACCTTCCGGACCCTTGCACTCAAAGTTGCCGAGGCTTGACCCAGTTTCGGGGGCAGTTGAGCGAAATCGAATCCTTTGCCTTTCATGCCTAGATCATTCCTGCAAATTTGCGTCCAGTCCAGTAAAATGCAAGAAGCCCACAGAGAAAAAGACCCCAGTAAAGATCTGCCCGTAGACGATGGATCCGTTCAAGAGGAGCGGGATCCGGAAGGGCTTTGATGGCTTCGACGATACTTTCCAAGTCTTCCGCTAGGCCAAACTTGCCCTTGGTCAGTTTGGCAAGATCTTTGAGACCTCCGTCTCTTGCCGGTCGTCCCAAGCGTTCCAAGCCGGGATTTTCGATCATAATTGCCGTCTGGAGGAAGCGATCCGCTTTTGGCGCCTCGGTGCGAAGGGTAACTGGTCCTGGTTCTCGACTTCTGAAGGAGGCGAGGAATACGCCCTTGCCTTCGGCTTCGAAGCGTAATTGTTCGTTTTCTCCTCCCGGATGCTCAACAGTGCCTTCCACGGAGCCTTCTTCAAGAAAAGAACCAGTCTTGTCCCGTACTATGCATCGAAGGTAAACTTTTTCGCCGGCCTTTGGGCGTTTTGGATTAGGAATAACTTTAATGCCTTCACCTTCCGAGAGGTGACGTTCCAAGGCCATCCAATTGGCAACTTGTTGCCAGAAACGATAGTGGTACTTGTCTTCCACGCCACGCCTCCATCTCCATGCGGCATCATTGCCTAGGTATAAGGTCTTCCCGGCGCCAACGTACCGAATGGCCATTATTGGCATGCGTCCCCAGTCATTGCGAAAGATCGAATGTACGGCGAGGACTTCAGAGCCGGGTCGACTTTTCAATGCCGCGGCCGACCACTGGAATCCCGGAAGTCGTTCCCAGAAACTCGCGTCAGGTTCGCCAGAACCTTTTAAATTAGTTAGCCAATGCTTCCGACCCTTGGAGGTAAGTGTAATGGCGGAGGTGTTTGTGGTGCCCAGACCCTTGGGTTTGGCCGGATCATATGCAACTGGCATGAGATCGCCCAAGTCGGTTTCCGAAAGGGTGGGTTGGCGACCACGTCTTCCCGGCAGAAAAACGACACCCGAGGCTTGGATTCGTACCAAGTTCGCCAAAGCCTCGCAATTCTCCTCAGTCAACTCTCCATCGCCTACCCCGACGTCGCCGATGAATACGACGTCGAAGGGTGCCAATTTCTCGGGGGTTGCTGGAAACTCCTTGAGGTATCCGCGACCACCGCCGGGTTTCATGCCCGGATGGAAAAGGGTGCAGTTCATGTCTACCTTTTCGTCTCTATCGAGAGCGTTTCTGAGAAAACGATACTCCCAGCGAGGAAAAGAGTCTATGATCAACACCTTGATCACCTTGCTTTCGACCCGCGTTTCCAATTCTCTGGTATTGTTGTCCTTCAAGGCTTCCCAATCCTGCAGGGCGACTTCTCCCTTTAGGGTTATTTTGCCTTCCATGGTCGGTTGCCAAGACAGGTTGCCGCTTATCTCCTCACCCGTAGAACTGTTCTCCTTTCTAGCAGGAAGAATTAGGGGCTTGGAGGCCACAGGTTCTCCGTTTGCGTATAGTTGTAAGGTAGTTTCGACTCGTTCTAAAGAGGTGTTTCGCACGCGGTAGGAAACTGTCAACCTTCCTTCGCGCATGGCGAAAGGAAGTGCGTCGAAGTCTTCCAAGACTAAGTCAGGCAAAGGTTCCTCACTTCCAATGCGGACAATGTAGGCAGGAATTCCCGCTGCTCGGCAACGACCGGCGAGAGATAGTGGGGAAGGTCCGGTGTTTGAGTCACCATCGGTAAAGTATAGCGCCGCCTTCAAGTTTGGTGTTTGGTCAAGCCCTTCCTGCAAAGGCAGATGAAGATTAGTGGCTATAGGACCTTTGGCCGAAGAGAAGGCTCTTTCCGTAACAATGGCTTTCTGTTCAAGTTCCTTCCGCCAATCTTGCTTCAAGGCTTTTGAAAGCCATTCACTCCGATTTTGGATTGTTCCGTTGGAATCTCGGACGTCTCGTGTAGCCATGCTTCCAGAGGTGTCGGTCAAAAGTAGGATTTCCGGTTCCGACTCTCTTTGGATGCGTTCGACGCGTTCGGGACTGGCCAAGGTCAGCAGGAGCAGGCCGACGGTGACGAATCTCAGGGATTCGAGCCATCCCACGAATTTCTTTTTGCCCGAGCGGTTCCAAGTCAGGATGCATAACCGAAGACATATTGCCATCACGGTTACCGCTACTGCGACCAAGGACCAAGTCCAATCCAGTCGCCATTCGTAAAAGCTGCTCAAGACGTTTTATCAGCAGGGGTTTTCCCAATTTTCGGCAATCCCAGGATGGATTCGCCGAGAAGAAACAAGAGAGCCAGAAACAAGAAGAAGGTCCATGCCTCGGCACGTGAGGCGGGATTTCCTGAAGAATCCGTGTTTACTATGCCGATGTGATTGCCTCCAAGCGATTCAATGGCTTGATTATTGCTAAGTTTGGCGTTGGTGTCCTCTATGGCAGGTCGATTTATCGCCGCAAGTCCACCGTCTATGCTGTATATGCCTGCATGCAAGTTGGGGTTTTTGGTTCCCGGCGAGTCCACACATTCGATTTCGCTTCCATCGCTGAGTTGCGCAAGCTCTTCGGAACCGCATGCCAGCGAACGAGCGGGAGAACGAGTTCTCGCAGTTTCCTCCAAAAGTCTCTGGATGGCCGGAACCAGAACGTATCCGCCTGCCATTTCCGACCATTCCGGAATGGGGAGGGTGGAAAATAGATACATGGCACCCTTGTTCAAAGTTTTGCGCGCCAGAAAGGGTTTTCCGTCAGAATAGTATGCCAATGGTTCGGCGCCTGTGGGTATTCGACGCATTTTGATTTGGAGTTCGTCGATGGGCAGTCGTGTACCGTCGGAGGCGTTTGCGAGGATGCCGCCGTTTTCGTTCCAAGAGTTCACTTTAAAGGGCGAGTCGGAATCCGGGGATCTTTCTATTTCTTGCCAACTGACGTTCCCTATCGAGAAATCCGCCGATGATTGGCTTGGCGGGAAACCAACCAATATGCCTCCCGAATTCACGAATTCCTGAAAAAGCTCGGATTCCTCCTTCGAGCTCGGGCTCCCTTGGAGAAGCAATAGTGTTCGCCCTGCGAAGGCATCCTGGACTAAACTCGTGGATGGAAGAGTGTCGGCAGGAATTCCGGAGTTGTTCGCGGCTGCGGCTTTAAGAATTAAGCCAGCTTTGGGGAGTTGGGCTTTCACGGCGGCTTTTGGGCGCGTCGCCGGGCCATAGGCGAAGAACCAATGGTTGTCCCGCGGCGCTGGATCTGGAGGCAAGTTTAGTGAAAGCCAACCACTGGCTTTTGGCTTTGATAATTTCAGCGAGGATTGCCAGAGAAAGCTCTCTCCCGTGAATTCTGCAATTAGCTCGTTTTTAATCCCGTCCGTGTTTGCCGTGATGCGCAAGGGTTTGGAATTGCTAGGTCGTCGCTTGATAAGAGCGAGAAGATCGACGTTGTCATTTTTACGAACTAGGTTTTCTCCAATTAACGATGCGTTGCTCGTAGTTTCTCCGTCCATGACGAGCAATTTTGCCCTCCAAGAACCTTCCTTTCCCTTAAATGCTCTTGCGATTCGTTGATAACCGTCTTCGCTTCCCTCTGGTCGCCAGTTGCTTTCCTGTAAGTCTGAAGCGATGACGATTTCGGTGGTGGCAACCCCGTTTTCATCCAACCAGTCTAGGGTTGTCTCGATGGTGGCGGGCAAGTTTGCTGCAGTGTCCGTAGGTCCTAAGTAGCGTACCATTGCTTCATCGGAAAGCGTGGATATGTCCGAAAGAATGACGGGTTCCCGCAATGCAGTGTCAATCAGGACGAGGCGGCTTTCCATCCAAGGTTTGGCGTATTCACCAAGGGCCTCTAAAGCCCGTTTACGCTTGCTCTCGGAACTTTCACCTATGCGGGCCTCCATGCTGGCGGAGCGGTCCAGTACCAGCGCCAGAACCTCTGGAGCACCTGAGGAAAAGGATAGTAGAGAATCACCTCCTGTCATTGGACGAGAGAGAAGCAGGGCTAAGACGGCCAAGGCCAAGACTCTCATCAACAAGGTCAACCACCGCTTCAGGCGAGAAAGTTTAGAGGAACTTTGTCTTGCCTCCATCAGGAAGCGGGTAGCGGCCCACGGTTGCGAACGATGCCGAAGGAGGTTGAGGAGGTGAATGATTACCGGCAGCAACGCCAAGGGCAATCCATACAACGCCAATGGTTGAAGAAAAGTCATTTTCCCGTTCTCACGGTGATGTGTTAATGCTGGTCGAGGGAGCAGAAATGCTCACGCAGCCTTGCCTGCCAATCTTTCCCCCAAGAATTTTTCCAAGACCTCGGCCACTGTTGTATCCGTGCGAATGTACCGGTAGTCCACTTCACATTCGAGGCAACCTTTGGTGAGTGCGTCGACGTGAATTTGTAATCGTTCGAGGTATTGATCTCTTATGACGGCTGGTTCGGTGATCATGTTGCCCGCTCCTTCCAAGTCCACGAAACGAGTGGGTCGATCGAATGGGAATTCTGCCTCCGCGGGGTCGATGATATGAAATAGGACGACGTCGTGCTTTCGGTCGCGCAGGTGTCGAAGAGCATCAAGCAGCGCCTTGGAGTCCTCTAGGCAATCCGATACAACCACCGTCATTGCCCGCATCCGGACCCTTTCGGCAAGTTCGTGCAGAGCATCGCCTATGGAGGGTGCCCCCTTGGCCTTGAGAGGACCCAGTGTGTCTAGAATCTCTTGAACTTGCGAGGGGTTCCTCTTGGCAGGAAGATCGATCGTTTTCTTGTTGCGGATTGCCAAGAGTCCCGCTGCGTCTCCTTGACTAATGATCATGTACGCGAAAGTGGCGATCAAACGCTTTGCGTATTCGAATTTGCTCTCGTTTTCGCCGAAAGTCATGGAACCACTGCAATCGATCGACAGATAGCAACGGAGGTTCGTCTCAGCCTCATATTCCTTAAGATAGAATCGATCCGAACGGGCGTACACCCGCCAATCCAGTCGGCGGGGGTCTTCTCCGGGAACATACTCGCGATACTCTGCGAATTCCACGCTCGAGCCCTTGTGTGGGCTTCGATGGTGTCCTGAAACACTTCCCTCCATCGGGAACGATGTGAGCAGAGGTTCCGACGTGATCCGAGCAAGAGCCTCGTTGTCCAAGTACTTTAGGTAGGATTTGCGTCGTCTGCTCATCTTTTCTCCTTGCGGGCGTCCTTTATAAGGCGGGAAACGACCTCCGAACTTGTCATCCCCTCAGACCGAGCGTGAAAATTCGTCAGAATACGGTGGAAAAGCACCGGTTCCGCTACGATCTCGATGTCTTCCGTGCTCGCCATGTAGTTTCCATGCAAGACGGCTCTGGCCTTCGCCCCTCGGATTAGAAATTGCACGGCTCTTGGCCCGGCTCCCCATTGTACCCAGCGTCTAAGCCACGACGGCGATTCGTCTGAGTTCGGCCGCGTTCGACGGACGAGGTCAACAGCGAGTTCATGTACGTGATCAGGAAC
>CAZWTI010000397.1:0-6996 GCA_964637065.1 uncultured Puniceicoccaceae bacterium | reverse complement strand
CCCGCCGATCTTTGGAAGCACAGTCTGGGAGTAGCCGTTGCATCGAGGACAATCGCCGAAATTTCAGGCAAATGTGAATGTGATCAGGCCTATACGTGCGGTCTCTTGCACGACATAGGAAAAGTGGCTCGCCTCAAACTGGATTCCGAAGCCTTCCTCAATGACTCGAGGGATGCCTTGGAGCGAGAGATATCGCTTCATCAAGCCGAAAGGGCTAACGGCTCACCCCTGCACGACCGCCTTGGTCAACTGGTTTGTCGTGATTGGGGACTCTCGGTTGAGAGTCAATCTGTGGTACGATGGCATCACGTCATAAGCCCGGATCATAGAACGGAGATCAGCAAGAAGACGACTCATGACCTGATTGATGTCGTAATTCTCGGCAACTGGTTGACACACGAAATGAAATTCGGCTTGAGCGGCCACCAATCTCACGGTTCTCAACCAACGGAACTTTTTGAACGTCTGGGACTTGATCCGAACGAGCGCAAAAGCCTTATCAAGGAAATTCAAAGTCGGCACAAGGCTATGCGAAGCTTCGTCGGCTTGCTTGAGAGAAAAGCAGCCTGACGATCTCATCTACAATAGCCTTGCCAAAAAAGGGCAGGCTATCTTGAATTAGCAATACTTTTACCCTGCGGATTCCTTCCGCATTTCACCTTAAAAACAAAACTGACAAAGTAATCAATGGCTACGAAAATTGGCATTAATGGGTTTGGCCGGATCGGTCGTCTTGTATTTCGCGCACTAGTTGATCAAGGATTGCTCGGGAACGAATTTGAAGTCGTGGCTATAAACGACCTGGTTTCTTCAGATAACTTGGCTTATCTTCTAAAGTACGATTCAACGCAAGGCCGCTTTAACGGTACCGTAGAGGCTCCATCCGATGACTCCTTGCTCGTGAATGGACACAATATCAAATGCCTATCACTGCGCGAGGGTCCCGCCGCCTTGCCATGGGGTGAACTGGGGGTGGACGTGGTGATCGAATCAACTGGCCTTTTCGTGCAGAGGGAGGCAGCTGAAGGCCACATTCAGGCAGGGGCAAAAAAGGTAATTATTTCGGCCCCCGCTAAAGGCGATGTCCGTACGGTTGTCCTAGGCGTAAACGATGGCGACCTTACCGCAGACGATCACGTCGTGTCGAATGCATCATGTACCACCAATTGCCTTGCCCCAATCGTTAAAGTCGTTCTCGAAAATTTCGGCATTGCCGAGGGACTTATGACTACAGTCCACAGTTACACCGCCACACAGAAACCCGTCGACGGTCCATCTCCCAAGGACTGGAAAGGTGGTCGAGGCGCCGCCATCAACATCATCCCTTCCTCCACCGGTGCCGCAAAAGCGGTCGGATTGGTTCTTCCGGAAGTCCAAGGCAAGCTTACGGGGATGGCTTTTCGCGTGCCTACTCCAACCGTTTCAGTCGTGGACCTGACGGTGAAAACCGAAAAATCCACTTCTTATGAGGAAATTTGTTCCAAAATGAAGGAGGCTGCCGAAGGTTCGCTGAACGGCATACTGGAGTATACCGAGGACGAGGTTGTCTCCACGGACTTCATTCATTGCCCCGCATCCTCTATATTTGACGCAGGTTCAGGAATTGGGCTCAGCGACACTTTCTTTAAGCTTGTTTCCTGGTACGACAACGAGTGGGGCTACAGCAATCGCTGCATTGATCTGCTGAAGAAGGTGTCTTCCCACCTTTGAATTTTACACTTTTACCTTTAAGCCTAAGGCGCGGTTCCGCAAAGCGGATGCCGCGCCTTTTTGCTAAAAACAAATCGAACGGCAACACATGGCGCAAGTTAAGACCATCGACAGCGTAGAATGGAAGGGACAACGCGTCTTCGTTAGGGTGGACTTCAACGTACCACTCGATGCAAATGGTGAAATTACCGACGATACCCGTATCAACGCCGCTCTTCCGACCATCCGCAAGCTGTCCGAAGAGGGTGCAAAAGTAATACTCGCAAGCCACTTGGGCCGCCCAAAAGGTGAACGTATTCGGGAAATGAGCCTGATGCCGGTGGCGTCCGCACTTGCGGAACGACTTAAGCAGCCGATACTTTTCCTTGAGGATTGCGTGGGGGATGACGTGGAGAACGCAGTCTCAGAACTTGAAGATGCTCAAGTCGTCCTATTGGAAAACCTTCGCTATCATAACGGGGAAACCAATAACGATCCTGCGTTCGCCTCCGCTTTGGCGCGACTGGCTGAGGCATACGTAAACGATGCCTTTGGTTCGGCGCACCGCGCGCACGCTTCTACTTTTGGCGTGGCCAAACTTCTTCCCACAAAGGTATCCGGCTATCTCATCGAGAAGGAGCTCGAATTCCTAGGCGAAAAAACGACTACTCCCGATCGTCCCTTCGTCGTCATCCTTGGCGGAGCAAAGGTAAGCGACAAGATCAACGTGATCGACGCCCTCCTCGACAAGGCTGATTCGATAATAATTGGCGGAGCCATGGCCTATACCTTCGCCTTGGCCAGAGGTCTCAAAGTGGGAGACAGTCTAAGTGAACCCGATAAGGTTGATCTCGCGAAAGACATTCTCGCAAAAGCGGACCAAAAAGGGGTTAAGCTTCTTCTCCCGGTCGATACCTTGATTACGGAATCTCTTGATTTCAATGCCAAGTCCATAGGGCGAACCAAAATAGTTCAGGGTGACATCCCGGATGATTGGGAAGGCGTGGACATTGGCCCAAAAACAATCAGTTTGTTTTCCGCTGAGGTTGCAAGTTCCTCCACCGTCCTCTGGAACGGACCCATGGGCGTTTTCGAGATTGAAGATTGCTCAAAGGGCACCTTCGCAATGGCCAAGGCAGTGGCTGAAGGTGATGCGCTTTCGATAATCGGCGGAGGCGATTCAGTCAAGGCAATCAGACAAAGTGGTTACGCCGAGGAGGTCTCCTTCATGAGTACCGGGGGAGGAGCCTCCCTCGAATTCCTCGAAGGGAAGGAGTTGCCCGGAGTATCCGTACTCGAAAACCTTTGATTCTTGTTACACCATCACGCAATACTCAGATCAACAAAGACCCATGTCTCGCAAATACCTTATCGCCGGAAACTGGAAGATGAACAAAACGGCAAGCGAAGCCGCTGACCTTGCCAAGGAAGTCCACGATGCAGTTGGCTCTCAGAGTGCCGTGCAAGTCGCGCTCTGCCCTTCCTTCGCCTCTCTTTCTTCGGTTTCATCCGTTACGGAGGAATCTCAACTTCTCCTTGGGGCTCAGGACATGCACCACGAGGCTTCCGGGGCATACACGGGCGAAACTTCGGCCGAAATGCTTCGCGATCTCTATGTCACCTTCGTAATCCTTGGCCACAGCGAGCGACGCCAATATTTCGGAGAGACCAACGAATCCGCAAACAAGAAGATACTAGCCTCGATTCACAGCAACCTGAAGCCAATTTATTGCATAGGGGAGACTCTGAAAGAACGGGAAGCGGGCCAAACCCTAGACATAGTTCGAAGTCAAGTACGAGAAGGCCTCGACAATTTCCCAGACTCCGAAGTTGAGAGTCTCGTCATAGCCTACGAACCAGTCTGGGCAATTGGCACGGGCAAAACCGCCACGAACGAAATGGCTCAAGAGGTCCATGCGAACATTCGCAAGATTCTCTCCGACCTATTCGGTGAAACCGCCTCCGCCGTGATACGCATCCTATACGGCGGCTCTATGAAACCGGGAAACGCGTTTGGCCTTCTCTCACAACCCGACGTCGACGGTGGGCTTATTGGTGGGGCGTCTCTTTCCGCCAGGGATTTCTGCGGTATCGTCCAGGCAGCCTTGGATCAGGAATCCTAAAACCCGTTCTCCAGAAGTGAAGTACTGTCTGAACACAAGCACCATAAAGCCTCAGGCACTCCTCGACAAAATCATTCTTACGGGAGAGGCGGGCTACGACGGAATAGAACTTTGGCTCAACGACGTGATTGAACACGTCGCCCGCGGCGGGGAAGTGTCTGATGTGGAGAATGCCCTCAACGATCATGGTCTCATCGTGCCTTCCGTAATCGCAATGCGGCAATGGGGCGACTTCGAAGGTTGGGAACACCAGCTTGTACTTGAGGAGGCCAGAAGACGCTTCGCCCTTGGGGCTCGATTGGGTTCTCCCTTCATCGTGGTTACTCCACCCATGGAATCAACCGAGAGGAGCCACCTCCCGGAACGCTATCGTGAATTGCTCGAAATAGGACGGGAAGAAGGTATTCGACCGACCTTTGAGTACATCAGTTTCTTCAAGTCCGTTAATAATCTCGGGCAAGCTTGGGAAATCGTGAAAGAGGTAGATGATCGCGACGCCACTCTAATCCTCGACGCCTTTCATACTTGGAATAGCGATTCCACATTAGAACAACTGCTTGAGATTCCCGTTGATTCCATCAGTCACTACCATATTGACGATGCTCACCCCGACAAGCCGCCCAAGACTCAGACTGATCCTGATCGCGTGATGCTTGGTGAAGGACAGATCGACCTTGAGAAAGAAGTCGGGATACTGAAGGAAAAAGGTTACGACCACACCGTAAGCCTTGAGCTCTTCAACTCTGAGCTATGGACCGCAGATCCGGCAGAAGTGCTCCGAGTGGGCTTGGCTCGGATGAAGACTCTCTTCGAAGGCTAGCGGTTTCTAGGACAAACCATCAACCGACGATTCCCAGCATTCGGGCCGCTTCGCCGTATCGAAGATTGTGAAGCGAGTTTCGAACGGTCCTGGCACCGACATGACTCAATAGGGACACTATGCAAGCCAAGGCGGCCGGCATAACGTCTGCGCGGTTTGGCGACAGACGATGCAAACGTTCGATACGTTCTCTCAAGGTGAGTTCTGCTATTTCGTATAACAGTGACTTTATCTCTTCGTGAAACAGAAGGGATCGCTTCTCAAAGGAGGCGTTCTCCCGATCAGCCAAAATAGATCGGATCGCGACAAATGCTCCTCCCGTCGCGACTAGGGTGTCAACTTCGGAAGGGAAGGGGAATTCCGAAGCGAAAAGGGTGTCCTGAACATAATGGTCAATGGCTTCGATTTCATTTGCTGAAACGCATTCGCCAGAATTGTTGATGTAACTCTCGGTCAAACGTATGGCACCCAAAGGCAGACTAGTTTTCGCACTAACCTTACGATCTTCGACAGCAATCAACTCCAAGCTGCCTCCGCCAAGGTCGCAGGCCAAGAAATCCGGTTGGACTGCAATACCGGGATCGGTTGCTAACCCCGCAGCAATGCCTTCGGCTTCATCATCTCCCGATAGAACCAAAAGATCATGTTCCGTGGTGTTTTTTATACGGTCCGCAAACTTCTGCCCGTTTGATGCCGCACGCACGGCACCTGTTGCCACGAGACTAATGAGATGGGGTGCAAAACGAGAAGCTTCATGCAGCAAATCGACAACGGCTTCTTCGGCCGCCAGCATAGCGTGCTCCGACAAGACTGGAAACTTAGAGCCTATGCCTGTGCCAATACGTGTGGGAACCGTATTTTCATGAAGTACTTGAATCCCACCAATGGAATTCAAGCTAGCTACAAGCAACTTGACCGTGTTGCTTCCCACATCCACCACTGAAGCAACCTGACCAAAGGCTTCAGACTCGCTACAACTCATAACCTTGAGGCGCAACGATGAGCACGAACTCTCCTTTTGCGGATCCTTTATGGAATTCCTCCCTCACTTCCTCAATGGATCCTACGTAAAAAGTCTCATGAACCTTTGTCAGTTCACGCGCCAAGCAAACAATCCGCTGTGAACCAAGAATCGCCTCAAGATCATAAAGAGCAGCCTCTATCCTATGTTTGGACTCATATAAGACAAGACTTCCCGTGAAATCCTTCCATTGATCAAAAGCCTTTCGGCGAGCGACTTTCTTGGGAGGAAGAAAACCTAGGTAGAGAAACTTGTCTGTCGGTAGTCCCGACGCAGCTAATGCAGTGACTGCGGCGTTTGGACCTGGAACGGGAATCACGGGAAGTCCGCGCCGCCGACATTCCCGCACCAACCTGAAACCGGGATCGGAGATGTTTGGAAAGCCTGCAGCGGAAACAAGGGCTATCGTTGCTCCCGACTCAATCTTGTCTGCCAACTCGGGAGCCAACCGACGTTCGTGCTTCTCCCTGTAGGAAGTGGTTGGTGTCTTGATCTCGAGACGGGCCAATAGTTGCCCTGTCAAACGAGTATCTTCACAAGCAAGCAGGTCAGAGTTGCGAAAAGCTTCAACGGCTCTATCGGAAAGATCCCCCAAGTTCCCGATTGGCGTTGCGACCAGAAAAAGGGAGCCTTTCCCCTTGGACCTTGCGTCATCCCCGGCATTCACTAGGGGAAAACGATGAGTAGCTAGCGGCGAAATCCGCCCCGGTCAAAACCTCCGGGAAGACTGTATTCCCAACTTGCAGGCCGACCTTGAGGCATGCGGGAATCATCGGGTGAAGCGGTAAAGCATCCCGATACAGAAAAGGATCCAACAGTTAGTGCAAGCAATAGCGCTATACTTTTCTTCATGAATTCAATTGGTCTGTTTAGACAAAAGCTTACAAGGTATTCTTCTGTTGAGGCACAATCTGGACAACGTCTCCGGGTCTGAGGCGGGATGGATTTCCGAAACGGGGCAGAATATACGCGAGAGAAAACTTACCCCCAGCACTTTGAACTTTTATTCGAGCTGTCGGTTGCTGCGCTTTGTAAATCGTCCAGATTCCTCCTTGGGCAATTCCTTTTTCGGAACCGTCTGCAAGCATAAGCATGCCCGAACTCTTGTCGATGCGAGCGATGCTGGGGGCCAGGCCGTACTTGCTAACTTCCTCCAAAGCAGTGACCGTCCCGACTGTCCTCGGCGGGGATGGAGGAGCGGCGGGATTAACCCCGACGGCAGCGAACACGTTAACGGTCTTGTTGGCATCGTTGGCCACGTTGGCCCCTGTTTGTTGCTTCATCATGTAATCGACGCCATTCTGGTATCCTCGTTTTTCAGCAAGTTGCACCTCCCGAGTAAG
>CAZWTI010000396.1:0-2582 GCA_964637065.1 uncultured Puniceicoccaceae bacterium | reverse complement strand
CATGCTTGAGGTCTACGGAACGGACCGCATCTGGATGAACTCGGCCTGCGACTGGGGCATCAGCAATCCGCTTGCCGTTCCCGCAGCCGCCATGGAAATGAAGAGGCGCGGACATACTGCTGAAATCCTCGACAAAGTTCTCTACCAAAACCCGCTGGCCTTCATGCGCCAGTGCCCGAAGTTCGTATTGTAGAGCGGAACGCGGCCACGCCATGCGACTCGCTCACGGCATTCACCTGGCCTACTGCACAAACGTCCATCGAGGCGGGAACTGGGCCGAGACCTTCACCTCGCTGGAGAATGACGTGTTACGCGTCCGCGAGACCGTGGCTCCGGACGAGCCCTACGCCATCGGTCTGCGCCTGGGAGCCGATGCCGCCCAAGAACTGGTCGACGGCGAAAACCTGAAAAACTTCCGCCGGTGGCTCGACGAGAAGAATTGCTACGTCTTCACTATAAACGGATTTCCCTACGGCAACTTCCATGGAACCCGCGTAAAGGAACAAGTGTATTTGCCCGACTGGACCAGCCCGGAACGCCTCGCCTCCACCAACCTGCTCTTCGACATCCTCGCCGAACTCTCCGACGACGGAACCGAGGGGAGCGTGAGCACCCTACCAGGTTCGTTCAAGGAATTCATCCCCTCGGGTGAGGTGCCCGACGTCATGCTCGATAATCTCGTCGCCTGCTCCCGCCATATCGAGAAAGTCGCTGCCCGCAAGAATCTCGACCTACACCTCGGTCTGGAACCCGAACCGCTCGGCTTCTTCGAGACGAGTGAAGAAACCGTCGCCTTCTTCGAGAAGCTCGCGGGACGTTTCGGCTCCAACGAAGGATGGAAGCGCATCCTCGGCGTAAACTACGACACCTGCCACCTCGGTGTGGAGTACGAGGAACCCGACGAGGCCATCGGGCGCCTCGGCGACGCCGGCATCCGCATCAGCAAGCTCCACCTCAGTTCAGCACTCAAGGCCACGCCCACTCCCGCAAACCTCAATCGACTCGCGCACTTCCAGGAGGACGTCTACCTGCATCAGGTCGTAGTGGCAAAGGCCGGCGAAATTGTTCGCCGTCACAAGGACCTCGACCTCGCCTTAGCTCATGCCGAGGCCCACCCCGATGACCTCGGCGACGAGTGGCGCATCCACTTCCACGTGCCCCTGCATGCCTCACCGGGAGACGGTCTCGGCGACACCCGCGACCACGTCGAGGGCACCCTCGACCTCCTCGCGACCAACCCGGGGCTCTGCCGACACCTCGAAATGGAGACCTACACGTGGGAAGTCCTTCCCGAAAACCTCCGTACGGGGGACGTGGTGGACCAAATCGTACGCGAATATGACTGGACCCTGCACCAGTTAGGCAAACGCGGACTGCAAAACAGCTGACTCATGGGCCTTCTCCATAACCTGCTCACTCTCGGGCGCGTCTCAAACCTTCCCACGGTCTGGACGAACTGCACGGCGGCCTGGGCGGTGAATACGTTCGCCTCACCAGTCCTTCGTGAAATACCGAAGGCCGCCGAAGACCTTGCTGTACTTCCTTGGCCACAACTCGGTTGGCTCCTGCTCGGCGCAAGCCTGCTCTATATGGCCGGGTGCACCCTGAACGACGCCTTCGACCAAGAATTCGACAACCGCCACAACCCGCAACGCCCTATCCCGAGTGGTTCCATGCCGGCCGGCGGCGTCTGGGCGGCAGGTCTCGTTGAGATGGGTATGGCCGTCTTCATTTTAATGAAGCTCGCCGGCGTGGTCTGGATTTGGCTAGTGGCCTTGACGGCGGTCATTCTCCTCTATGACGCCGTTCATAAGAAGTGGGCAGGGTCCGTGTGGTTGATGGGATCGTGCCGCTTTTTCCTGTGGCTAACGGCGGCTTCGGCGGCAAACGAAAAGCTGGCTCCGCTCACCCTTGCGTGGAGCGGCGTGGTGGCTCTCTATGTAGTTGGCATAAGCCTGTTCGCAAGGGGCGAGACCACGGGCGGGGACGGAGGGAACCGCCTGCCCATACCACTCCTGTTCGGAGCCCCGCTCTTCGCCTTGGCTTTACTTGTCTACTGGAACAACCTGACTCCCCTACCCCAACTTGCAACGAATGTGGCGGGGCTCACGGTTGCGTGGCTTGCCTACACCGCAATTCAGCGGATACGGTCGGGAGAACAGGGATGCATCGGGCATGGGGTAAGCCGCTTGTTGGCTGGCATCGCGGCCTGCGACGCCACAGCCGCCGGCCTCGTCTCCCCCACCCTTGCCTACGCCTGCCTGGCATGCGTACCGGCTGCCCTGGTAATGCAAAAGAGGATTGCCGCCACCTGACGATCTCGCCTAGGGTCATTCCCTTTACCCAATGCCTGACACCCAAACCGTCATACGCCGCACCGTGCGGTTGGACTTCCCCCACTCCGTTCAATATACGCGGGACGCCTTCACTACGCGCAACGAGACGCTCGCCGAAATTCTGCGTCCGTCCCGCGAAGGTCGCCGCAGCAAAGTCATCGTCTACGTTGACGAGGGACTGCTGGACGGCAACCCAAACCTGCCCACCCGCATCGAACAGTATTTTCGTGCCCATGAGGAGGAGTT
>CAZWTI010000395.1:0-17780 GCA_964637065.1 uncultured Puniceicoccaceae bacterium | reverse complement strand
GACCGCAATGACCCCGAAGTGTTGGACAAACTCACCGAGTATGGCAAGCCCGACGTCATTTGGACCAACTATGCATCTCAGGAGACATACGACCAAGCCGTTGCAATCATAGCACTTGGGGGCAATCTCAACAGCTACGCGGGAGCAACCGACCCGGATTTAGTTTTGCGTATGCCTATTGCTTCAAATCAAGCATTTCCTTCTTTTGCTGAGGAAGCTACCGTTCAAATTGATTCGATGCATCACAACCTAGGGCCGAACGATCCCCACCGCCACAGGGGTCTTGCCAGGCAGCCTAGCGTTTCTTTTCTCGGTTTCGATGATCAAGTGGATAGGCTTTCCGCATATCTTGACGCTTTACCCTCGGGAACAAAGGTCGAAGCAGAAGGAATTGATCTTGCAGAATGGAATCTTCGATCTCTATCTATCGATGATCTCCGAACTGATGTTTTCATCGCTTCAACCGGAAAATCGGCATCTGAACTCTATTGTGCTGTTGAACCAAAGCTTGCCCGTTCGGCTGCAGTGAACTTCGTCGATGGAGACCTTGTCGCCCCCGTTCGCTCTCGTCATACCCACTATGTGTCTCGTCATCAGATTTGTGGTACAAATGTGCCTTGGCATATGACCAACACGTCTGAACCCCATTCCGACGACATGGTACAACAGGCCGAAAACCCCGTCGATTTCGATTGGATGGTCAAGGGTGTTTGTGGTCTGCGGCATGTTCCTGCCATGATGGCAGATGTTGAGGCCAAACAACCCTTTGGCTCTTTCTTCGCCTTTACCGAGTTGGCGGACCTGCCATATGTGGATGTTTCGGCGGAAGACTTTTCTCGAGCGGCTAAGCACGCCCATGACCCCGTTCAATCGGCCCTTGCTGCTGCTGCTCAAGTTCTCCACGAAAATGGGGGAGTTTGGTCCCGTGCCGTCGAAACAGCCCTCTATTCGGGGTACGATCTTCCGTACCCGCTCGACCTTTCCTAAAATTTTTCTAACTTTGTCATCATGAATTGGACTAACCTTACCGACAAAACCGTAGCCATTACGGGTGGTGTTTCGGGTATCGGTTTGGCTGTGGCCAAGGGCTTTGTAGAAGTCGGAGCAAATGTAATTCTGGCGGATTTCGCCGAGGAACAGGGTGAGAAGGCCATCGAGCAACTCGCCTCGATGGGCAAGGGCCAAGCGCTTTTCGTACGGTGTGACGTAACTGTCAGGGGAGATGCTGAGAACCTTGCAACCACCGCTGTCGAACGATTTGGGCGACTTGACGTACTCGTTAACAATGCCGGCATCAACGTGCCACGCCTCTTGGTCGATCCACTAGGCGAGGAAGAATTGACCGAGGAGATTTGGGACAATGTTTTCGGAGTGAACGTAAAGGGGCAGTTCCTTTGTGCGCAAGCCGCAGCCCGAGCCATGCTTGCCGATGGTTTGGGTGGAGTCATCGTCAACATGTCTTCCGAGTCTGGTCAGGAGGGCAGCGAAGGGCAGAGCGTTTACGCTGCGACCAAGGCCGCCAACCACAACCTTACGCGATCTTGGGCCAAGGAACTAGGCAAGCAAGGCATTCGCGTAGTTGGTGTGGCTCCCGGCATCATGGAAACAACCGGCATGCGAAGCGAAGCATACGAGGCTTCTCTCGCCTACACCCGTGGGATTAGCGTGGACGAGCTACGGGACAAGTACGGTTCAACTTCATCCATCCCCTTGGGTCGGAGCGGCAAACTGTCGGAAGTGGCGGATCTGGTAGTTTACCTCGCCTCCGAACGGTCATCATACGTTCATGGAACTACTGTCAACTTGTCCGGTGGAAAATCTAGGGGCTAGAGGTTCTGCATTATCGATTTTCCTTCGGGAAGTCACCAAGTCGTGACGCCTTTTGCCAAGATCAGGTTGGCGTAGATTCTAGTATCTCCCGTCATGACTACGGCGAAGGCTTTTTTGGTCTGCTCGTAAAAGTCCCACTTGCCGACTTGGGCAATGGAAGCCGTCCCGGGGTAGTGCTTTTGCACGAGGTCGTGGTACCCGTCGTGAACCTCTTGATAGTCGGCGGCAATTTTTGCGTCTGCCTTGTCCTCAGGCAAAGGTTCCATCATCATCACCGGATTCTCGACCACGTGGTCGAGTACAAGGAGGGGTAGGACGGCGTCAAGAAGATGGTCGATACGTAGGCCATCGGCCCTGATGATGTTATCGTTACAACTTTCGCCCGGGAAGTGGGCATCGCCGAAGATGATTTCGTCGTGGTGGCCCATTCGATACAGGGTTTCGAGCAATTTTGGGCTTAGTAGTGGAGATATTCCTCTTAGCATGGTGGTTAAGTTGAGATGTTGTACGTGATTATTTCCTTTGGAAGTTATCTGGACTGGATGTAACGAAACAAGAAAAAAGCGCCGCTTGCGCGACGCCTTGTTGACTTGAAGGAAATCGGCTCCGGAGCTGCAACCCTTCCTTTGCGGGCAATTGCTTTTTAGGGTGTCGAAGGTGCAGTGACTCTTTTGCTGATTTCTTCTAGTCTCTACCAGTACAATCGTACCAGTTTACCTTTTACTTTAACCCAAAATTCGAGCTCGGTCAAATGAGCGGCGAAAATTCCTATGCTTGAATCTTGAACAAACCTTCCTCACATCCTTTGACAAAGGATTCTCCGGCT
The DNA here is from genome assembly GCA_964637065.1 of uncultured Puniceicoccaceae bacterium. Lineage (GTDB taxonomy): Bacteria > Verrucomicrobiota > Verrucomicrobiia > Opitutales > Seribacteraceae. The sequence goes on along the minus strand of CAZWTI010000395.1, from coordinate 15,124 downwards.
CCTTTAAGCTCTTCCCATTCTCTTCGGATTTGTTTTGCTTCGGATTCACTAATATCGCCGTCTTTTTCATAACTATTAGCGACTGCCTGAAGCAGGTCGGAAAATTCGGATACCAAATGTTGTGTATTGGCGAACAGGCTCTCCGAAGCGTCTGCTCCCACTTTGGGATTCGGGGCAAAAAAACCGTCTGCATTTTGGCAAATCCAATTTAGAATTTGTTCGTCACCCGTACTCTCGAAAATCTTGGCAACGCGATCGAGAGGATTGGTGGTTCCGCTCTCGTCGGGATCGTCGTTTGGTTGGCACCATTTGTAGAGAAGGGAGGAAGACAAGTTCATGTCGGTGGCAATCGCTTTCACGCCGACTTTCTCCATGGAGTCCTTTAATATTTCGTGGGATTTCATTTTTGGTTATTAAAAATCCAATGATATCGCGCTTCATTCAATTCCAGCTATTATAAATTCCGCCTTTTTTTGGAATGGGTCAATTAGGTTGAAGAAGTTTCTTGGCATGTGCCGTAGCGGCTTTGCCAAGACCATTAAGGTCGTAGCCGCCTTCAAGAACTGAAATTACTTTTCCGTCGGTATGTTCTTTGGCGATGTCGAGGATGATGGTTGTGAGGTTTGTGAAGTCATTGTCGTCGAGGCGAAATTGTCCCAGCGGGTCGCCGATACGAGAGTCGAAGCCCGCCGAGACGAGGATTAATTCCGGTCGATACTTGGTCATCGCCTTTGTGAGATCCTCGCCAAAAGCGGACTCGACGATTTCGTCGTTTCCGGAGCCGGAGGGGAAGGGACGATTAAGAATAGTTCCGAGCCCCTTTCCCTTTCCAGTCTCTTTTCGGTCGCCAGTGCCGGGATACCAAGGTGACTGGTGTGTGCTAAAAAAGAATACGGATTCGTCCTCATAAAAAATGTCTTGGGTGCCGTTGCCGTGATGCACGTCCCAATCGACGATGAGTACCTTGCCGACCTTGTGTTTTTCTTGGGCGTAGCGGGCAGCGATAGCTATGTTATTGAAGACGCAAAAGCCCATCCCCTTGTCGGGAGTGGCGTGGTGACCGGGCGGGCGAACCACGCAGAAAGCGTTTGGGGCATCGCCTTCGAGAACTTTGTCGACAGCCATCAGAACCCCGCCTGCAGCTAGGCGAGCAATTTTCAAGGAAGCGGGGCAAATAGTGGTATCTCCCGTTCGGAGGTTTGTAGCCCCGGCTGCGACGTCTGCTTTGGCGGTCGCAAGGTATTCTTTCGTATGACAGCGAAGAACGTCCTCGTCCTCACAGAGTCGAGGCTCGACCTTGAGGAATTTTTTGGAAATGTCGGCTCGGTCGAGGGCCTTGAGAACGGCTTTTATGCGTGCGGGTTGTTCAGGGTGCCCGAAGCCTGTATCATGTTTCTCATAAGCCAAATCCGTGACTAGAACGGTGGGGGTGATCATGGCATGGGAAATCTAGTCTTCGCCTTGGGCCTTGACCTTGGCTTCTGTGATGAGGTCGTGGAAGGCTTGAAAAAGGTCGGATGCGTCGTTTGGTCCGGGAGCGGCCTCCGGATGGTATTGTACGGAAAACACGGGTAACTCCTTATGGCGAAGGCCGGAAACTGTATCGTCGTTCAGGTTGTACTCCGTGACGATGGCTTGATTGGCCTCGAGCTCATCAGTCGATGCCGCGAAACCATGGTTCTGGGCGGTGATTGCGACCCTACCGAGCTCTGTGTTCTTCACGGGTTGGTTCCCGCCTCGGTGGCCGAACTTTAGCTTGTAAGTGGAGGCTCCGAGGGCGTGCGTAATAATTTGATGGCCGAGGCAGATGCCGAAGACGGGGAAGTCCGGCAGGAGATTGCGAACGGTTTCGTGTGCGTAGGTGACCGCCGCCGGATCACCCGGACCATTTGAGAGGAAAATGGCGTCAGGTTCCAGAGAACGGGCATCATCGGCAGTGGCTTTGGCCGGAAGTACGTGAACCTCGAAACCGTGGCGGCGAAGATTGCGGAAGATCGAGAGTTTGGCCCCGAAGTCGAAGGCCGCTACGCGGTAACGGGTATTGGAGGATTTGTCTTCCGTAAGATTTGTGCCTTCAACGGTGAAGGCCTTGCTTTGAGTCCCTCCCTCGTCCCATTCATAGCCTTTGGCGCAGGTTACTTCCTTGACGTAATCGACTCCCACGAGCCCCGGCCATTCTCGGGCTTTTGAGAGGGCCTCCTCGTCGGAAATACCCTCGCTGCTGAGGCAACTCTTCAAGGCACCTTTCACCCGAATTCGCTTGGTAATGGCTCTCGTGTCTACTCCCTCAATTCCAGGTATGCCGTATTGGGCAAGAAATTCCTGTAGGGTTGAGGAAGCCCTCCAATTGCTAACCAGGGGGCTCAGTTCTCGAACGACGAAGCCGGCGACCTTAGGCCCGGACGACTCGTCATCTCCGGGGATAATGCCGTAGTTGCCGATTTGCGGAGTCGTCATGGTGACGATTTGGCCATAGTAGGACGGGTCCGTAAGAATTTCCTGATAACCCGTCATGCTGGTGTTGAAAACACCTTCGCCGACCACTGTGCCTTTTCCCCCGAAAGCTCGACCTCGGAAAACGCTGCCGTCCTCCAAGGCGAAAACTGCTTCTTGTTCGTCCTTTTCACTCATATTAATTTCGAGGTTTTCGGATACAGAGAGGCGGCATCGGTGGCAAACGGAAACGTGTTTGGATATGTTTTGGGCGTGAAGGTTTGACGTTCGGGCTGCAAGAACCTAGCGACTCAAACCATGCAAGAGACTGTTACCTACGATCGTTCCAAGACGCAGAACAAGGCTTTGCTGAAGTGGCTGGACAAGATGGTGGCCCTTTGCAAACCAGCTGAGGTTCGATGGGTCGACGGATCTAGGTCGGAATGGGACGAACTTTGTCAACTAATGGTAGCCAAGGGAGCCATGGTTAAGTTGAACGAGGAAAAGCGACCGAACAGTTTCCTTGTGCGTTCCGACCCGCGAGACGTCGCCCGGGTTGAAAGTCGTACTTTCATTTGCTCTTACGGTAAAGATCAGGCAGGCCCGACCAACAACTGGGAGGAGCCACGCAAAATGCGGGCAAAGCTCATGAAGCTTTTCGAGAGCTGTATGACAGGACGCACGCTTTACGTGATTCCGTTCTGGATGGGGCCGATCGGATCCCGGCTTTCTCACTTTGGGGTCCAGGTGACGGATTCTCCCTACGCAGTCTTGAATATGCGTATCATGACGCGTATGGGGCAAGCTGCCCTTGATGCTTTTGGAGCAAATGACTATTTCGTTCCTTGTCTACATTCCGTTGGTCATCCGCTTGCCGAGGGAGCTGAGGACGTGCCATGGCCCTGCGATCCGGAAAACACCCACATCGTTCATTTTCCCGAGCAAAGAACCATTGTTTCATACGGAAGCGGTTACGGCGGGAACGCACTGTTGGGAAAGAAATGCTTCGCCCTTCGCATTGCTTCCTGCATGGCGCGCGACCAAGGCTGGATGGCCGAACATATGTTGATCCTTGGAGTGGAAAGCCCCGAAGGAGAGAAGACCTATGTCGCAGGTGCTTTTCCAAGCGCATGCGGCAAAACCAATATGGCCATGCTTGTGCCTCCCGACTCGATGAAAGGCTGGAAGGTATGGACTGTGGGCGACGATATTGCCTGGTTGAAACCAGACGACCAAGGCATTCTAAGAGGGATCAATCCTGAAGCTGGCTTTTTCGGTGTTGCTCCCGGCACCTCTTGGGAGACGAACCCGAACGCCATGGAGTCGATGAAGTCGAACACAATCTTCACAAACGTTGCACTTACGGACGACGGCGACGTCTGGTGGGAAGGATTGACTGACGAGCCCCCGCCCCACCTCGTCGATTGGAAGGGTGCCGACTGGACGCCGGATTCACAAACCCCGGCCGCCCATCCCAACGCCCGTTTCACGGCTCCCGCCACCCAGTGTCCCACTATTGATCCCGAGTGGGAAGATGCCGCCGGCGTACCTATTTCCGCTTTCATCTTTGGCGGCCGACGTATGTCCGACGTGCCTCTGGTCTACCAGGCTTTCAATTGGAATCATGGTGTTTATATCGGAGCGACCCTTGCTTCAGAGACTACTGCCGCCGCTGAAGCTGCCGTGGGAAATCTTCGCCGTGATCCCATGGCCATGCTCCCTTTCTGTGGGTACAACATGGGCGATTACTTCCGTCACTGGATCCGCATCGGGAAAAGCCTCGTCCACAAGCCTCGAGTTTTTCACGTGAATTGGTTCAGGAAAAACGATGAAGGCTCTTTTTTGTGGCCAGGGTTCCGTGAAAACATGCGTGTACTTCGTTGGATTGTGGAGCGATCCACCGGTCGCGCCCTCGGTCACGAAGGCGCTCTTGGGTGGACTCCAAGGAAGGAAGACCTCGATTGGAGCGGACTCGACTTTTCCGACGAAGATTGGGATGCCCTCATGGCCGTTGATAACGAGCGAATGCGTATGCAGACCTTACGTCATGAGGAACTGTTTCTACATTTGGCGGAGACTTTGCCAAAGGAGATGCTCTTTGAAAGAGAAACCTTGGTCGCGAGATTGTAAGTTAGTTTCTTCAAGCTTGGCCAAGAACTTCTATTTTTCCTTCGACCACCTGTAGAATACAGATCCGAGAACCCCGAGCGACACCGCCATATTTACTATCTTCATAAGAACTCCTCCCGCCTGTTGGTCTTCCAGTGGACTGATGTCCATGATCCGTTCGGCATAGAAGTAAGTGTCATATAGAACTTCCTCTGAAAAGGTAAGCACGGCGAAGATCGGAGTTTGCCCGAGCATAAGAGCTAGAATATAAAGCATTTGAGGGCCGAAACGGATGGGTGGGAGACGTTTGGAGGAACTCGCGATTGGCCACCACATTGCGAACGAAGTTAGAAACATCGAGAGGTGTTCTGACATGTGCAGCACTTTGTCTTGAATGGCGGCTTCGTAAAAGGCCCCAAAGTGCCAGAATGAGAAGACGAGAGTGAAGGCTAGTCCGGCGACGATTGGATGAAACAGGAAGCGACAAAGTGCCTCGATGTCCCTTCTTTGCTCAAAAACTGCGTCCCAAATCCGTCCTGGAATACCAAGCATGAGAAACAAGGGACTGACGTACATGAGTATGTTGTGCTGTATCATGTGGACGAAGAAGAGATAATTTTCGCCCAACGGGTCTAGGGGTGAACCGACTGCCAAGTAGAAACTGATCACGGACGCTGCGAACCAACCAGCCTCCTTTTTAGGAAAGTCCATATTTGGAACTATCCTTTCGCGGAAAGGGCCTACGATAAGGCAATAACTCCAGCTAAAGAACAGTAGTCCGCCTATGAGGGCGGGTTCGACGTGCCAGTGCCTGAAACTAACGGGTGAGGCGTACTCCATGATGGGAGAGCTCGATCCCCCTTTAATCGGAAAGACCTATTTGGTCTCTCCCCAGAAGGCTTCGGAACGGGCCTTGAGACGAAAGTCTGTGGTCGTGGCGACCTTTGCCAAAACCTCAACCAGCGAACCTTCGACTTTCTGTGTGTCTTCGGGATGATACAGGTGGAAAAAGGGATTGTCGGGTTTTCTTGAGTTGATTTCGACTAGGTCGGCTTGATTTACTTTCCAAGAGATTTGGTGGGGTACGCCGTCCAATTTTACCCAACACTCGGTCGCTTTTCCATCTATGGTTGAGTTGACGTCGAAGGTTTCGCCGGTCTTGTGCGCCACGATTGATTCGTAGTACGCCCCCTCGTGCTTTACATAGTTTCCGGCATCGTAGGCTGTTTTCGCCTTCCAGGCTTCTTCGAGAGCAGTTACCTCGAAGCTTTCGATGTCTATGGGGTGGTCCGCCATGTAGATCACCGCGAAGTAGGTGCCGAGCGCGATTACCAATCCCATAAGGAAGAGCACGGTGTTGAGTATCTTGTCCCAACGCAGATGCATAAACCAACAAACAACACCGACGAACTTGATGATGGAAGTGGCGAAGAGAATGCTGATGATCGCCTTGCTCTCGAAGGCTTGCACGTAGATTATGACGATCTCCAAACCCGTGATGGCGGTCAGCGCCATCGACAAGTTGAAGAAGGTGAAGAAGCGTTTGCTTTCCTCGGCGACGGGATCTTCGGAATGTCCGCTCATGGTGGCTGGCAGGGCTTAACAGGTTAAAAGGCGTATTCCATCAGGTACACTACGGGGAAAATGATGATCCATACGATGTCCACGAAGTGCCAGTAGAGGCCGCAGCATTCGACGTCCATGGCGTCCGCAGTGCTCATCTTTCCCGTGAAGGAATAGACCAACCATCCGAGCAACCAGAAGACGCCGATCGCTACGTGAGTGCCGTGTGTACCTGTCAAGACATAGAATGTGGAACCAAATACGTGCGGTTCTCCCCTGTAGGTGGAAAGAGTGAGTTCATTGCCCGGCGCATGAACGAAGTGGGTGAACTCGTAGACTTGGCAAGCGAGAAAGATGGCGCCGAAGACGATCGTACCAAATAGCATCCATCGGGTGCTATTTAGATTGCCCTTGTGTATGGCTGAGACTCCTAAAGCCATGAACAGTGAACTTGCCAGCAGGATGAATGTGCTGAATGAGGTTAGTTCGATGTCGAAGACGTCGCGAATGTCGAGGAAGTTGCCGCCGACAGTGGCGGAAATCTTGCGATAGATCAGGTGGGTGGAGATGAGGGTACCGAAGAACATGCAGTCCGATCCCAGAAAGGCCCACATCAAGAGCTTCTTCGTAGGTATACCCGTGCTTGTATAGGGTTCGTGGTGTTCTTCGGCGTGTGCTGCTGCTTCGCTCATTTTTTCAGGAAAATTTTTGAATTGTCAGGTTCCTCCTACTCCTCGTCTTCATCGGGAAAGAGGTGGTAGCCTGCGGGTCCTTCGAGCGACCACATTATCATGCTTGTAATGGCAATTATACCTCCGATCACGGCCCATGTGAAGTTGCGGACGACTTCCCCAGGTTGCTCTCCGGGGCTTGCATGGAAAAGCATGCCTATAACGAGAATTAAAAAACCTATGGCCGTAAATAAGGGATACCATGAACGATCCGGCATATGGACACCATGATGGTCGAGCGGTTCCTTTTCGGAATGGAGATCACGTGGACCATAATTATTTTCCCAAGCCTGGTCACGCGCCTTGATGATGGGAGTGCGAGAGAAGTTGTACTCCTTGACTGGCGATGACAATGTCCACTCCAAGCTTCGTGCGTCCCATGGGTTTTTTCCTGCCGGCTTTAACTTCTTGTCGCGGAAGGAACGCATGAACTGGACGACGCCCAGAAAAATCCCTATGCCAAGGATGAACGCGCCAATCGTCGAGATTTGGTTCCATTGCTCGAATCCGTGGCCTGCGTTATAGGAGTGAGTGCGCCGTGGTTGACCGATCATGCCCAGGTAGTGCATGGGGAAGAAGGTTGCGTTGAAACCTATGAACATGAGTGTAAAAACTATCTTGCCCATTTTCTCGTCCATCATGCGACCAGTCATCTTCGGCAACCAAAAATAGAACCCGGTAAACAAGCCGAAGAGAGCTCCGCCGATCAATACGTAATGGAAGTGGGCGACGACGAAATAGGTGTCCTGTTGCTGCATGTCGATGGGTACCGAGGCATGCATGATCCCAGTGAACCCGCCGATCATGAACATCGTAATGAAACCGAGGGCGAAAAGCATCGGAGTGTCGAAACGTATCTTGCCTCCCCACATGGTGCCGATCCAGTTAAAGATCTTTACCCCGGTTGGGATGGCTATTAGCATGGTCAGGATTGCAAAGGCCGAGGTGGCTACTATGCCCATGCCCGTGGTGAACATGTGGTGACTCCATACCGCAAAGCCCATAAATCCTATTATGGCGCCTGAAAACACCACCAAGCCGTATCCAAACAACGGTTTGCGCGAAAAGACCGGGATTACTTCGGAGATGATGCCCATTGCGGGCAGGATCAGGATGTATACCTCGGGATGCCCGAAAATCCAGAAAATATGCTGCCAGAGGTGGGGTTTTCCGCCTTCGAGAAAGTCAAAGAAATTGGTGCCGAAGTTGCGGTCGAACATCAGCTCGACCAAGGCGATGGTAATGGCGGGAAAGGCGAGGATGATGAGAAAGCTAACCACCAGTGTCATCCAGCAAAATACGGGCATGCGCATCAACGTCATGCCGGGGGCTCGCATGTTTATGATGGTGGCGATGAAATTGAAGGAAGCCAGCAAGGAAGCCAATCCCAACACCTGTATGCCGAACACCCAGAAATCAGGTCCCAAGTCCCGGTGGACCTCCTCGAAGCGAATGTCTGTTAGCGGGGAATAGGCAAACCAACCGATGGCGGGGGCGCCTCCCTGAAAGAACCAACTCATATTCAGGATTATGCCTCCCGCAGCAAAGCACCAGAGACTCAAGGCATTCATGCGAGGGAAGGCTACGTCACGCGCACCGATCTGCAGTGGCATAACGAAGTTGAAGAAGGCGGCGCTCAATGGCATGATGACGAGAAACACCATGATGGTGCCATGCATCGTGAACATCTGGTTGTATTGACGGGCATCCAGAATTTCTTGATTTGGACCCCACAACTGCGTGCGGATGGCCAAGGCTTGCATCCCTCCGAAAATCAGGAAGCAGAGGGCGATCAACCCGTACAAAAGACCGATTTTCTTATGGTCGATCGTAGTTAGCCAGTCGACGATACCGGTGGTATGTTGGTCCGGACGGCGAAACACGTCCAACCAAGTCTTGGGTTTCGTTTCGGGAGCGACGTATTTTACGGATTCGGTAGCCATGGCAAGCGTAGGTGCGAAAGTTGAAAGGTTCTTGGTTCAGCTTTGGCCGAGCAAATATGTAATTAGTTGGTTTATCTTGTTCTTATCCTTGTGAAGGGTGCGTACAGGATGTTCATCGTTAATGCCCTCTCCGTTCCACATCAAGTTGCCTAATTTGACGTCGTTGGAATTCTCTAGCCACTTGATTAGGCTCTTTTTGTCGTTACGCATCCATCCGGCGGCGAGCGAGGTCCGCAAGCCGAAGAGGGTTAAGTTAGGTCCTTTGTCGGCAAGTCCTGTGCGGTTTATGGAATGGCATTGGCTGCATTGACTGGCAGTGAAGTGGTGCTTGCCATGTTCATAATCGTCGCCGTGTTTTTTTGCCCAACTGCTTTCGGCTATGTCGGGCGGCTGTCCCTTCTCCAAGTCTTCATTGGCAACCCATTCCCGAGTCCTGTCTTCTCCTAGCGAGGAATCCTTGAATATAACAACGTCCCCTTTTCCGTACTCCTTTTGGGAGTCATAGGGTTGAGGTTGTTTTGTGGGGGTTTGCGAGTCCTGAAAACGTTTCACCCATAGGTCGAAGTCGGCATCAGTTTGCGCCATGGCCCGAAAAAGCATGTAGGCATGGGAATTGCCGCAATACTCTGCGCATTGACCATAGAAAAGGCCTCCTACGGGGTCGAATTCGTCTGTGAAGGACCGATCCTTGAAGAGTGTTTCTCGCAGTTTGCCATTATGTACGGCCGGCATAGCCTCGGCCTCTCCGGCTGCAGTTACTTTGCCGTCCTTGTCCGTCTTGACTAGTAGCTTTTCCTTGTCGGCCACGAACCAGATGAAGTTCTCTTGCCCAGGCATGAGATCCATCTTGCCGGCCAGTTTGGGAAGCCAAAAGCTGTGGATCACGTCGGTGGTGCGCAGGTTGAGGCGTACCGCCTTGCTGGCCGGGAAGATGAGCTCGTTAGCAGTGACGATTCCGTACTCCGGGTATTCGAACACCCAGAAGAAGCGTTTGCCCGTGACGTTGACGGTTATGGCTTCCTCGACGGTCGAGCGGTCGAGCTTCAACTTGCTCAAGTATTCTGAATCGTTCGGATCGGGCACGCGATTAAACAGTACAACGCCCTGCAGAGTAGGTATGGCTAGAATGACCAGAATCAAGGAGGAGGCAACGATTAGTGAACCTTCCACTTTCGGATTGCCGTGTATTTGCGGCGGAATTTCCTTGGCGTCTTCCTCGTCCTTCACGCGGTACCGCCACAATACGTACAGGAGGCATCCGCCCACAGCGCAGAACAGGAAGATCGTGATCCAGACGGACAACATGAAGAGGTCGTATTGATTTTGGGCCACTAGACCTTTTGGGTCGAGAGTGGACTGCTTATGGTCAATACGGGAGCAACTCCCGAACAACCAAGGAAGAATTGCCAGACCAATTACCGTGAGATGAGCGTGAAGTTTTTTAACCATTCGTTTCATTTCTTTGTCTGGCGATAAGAAAGCTTGTGGATTTACAAATATCGGTCGACAACTAGTGCCACGAACAATATGGGCAAATAAATGATTGTGGCGTGAAAGAGCTTTCTTGCGGCAAGGTTGCGATCCTTTCCCCATAGAAACTTTGCGGATGCCACGATAATGTAAAGGCTTAGAGGGACGGCGCACAACAGGTAGGTCAAACCGGGCGTTGGTTGCTGCAGTGGAGCGAAGAAAGGCGCCATAACCAGAAGGGTGAGAACTAATGCATAGGCAAGACTCTTTCGGGCTGAACTTTCTCCTGCATCGGAAACGTGCGAGGGCATTACAAAGCCGCCTCGCCTGTAATCTTCTCTGTAAGTCCAGGCGATTGCCATGAAATGTGGAAGCTGCCATGCGAAAAGGATACCGAATAATATCCAGCCAAAGGCTGTGGGTTCGCCTGCCGCTGCTACCCATCCTATGAGAGGCGGCAAAGCTCCTGCGACTGCACCTACTTCTGTGGCGTAAGTGGTGAACTTCTTGAGTGGGGTGTATATCGCGAGGTAGGTTACGAGGGTTGCAAGGGTTAAACCAGTTGCCCAAATGTTTGTGCCGGACCATAGGACAAACAATCCGGCAAAGGAAATTCCCAAGCCAAAATATAAAGCCGTCTCAGGATCCAAGGAGCGTGAGGGCAGCGGTCGTCCTGCCGTGCGGGGCATACGGGCATCCTCTCGTCGTTCCATCCACTGGTTGAGAGCTGCAGCGCCTCCCGCAGCTAGGGAAGTACCCAAAATCAACGACCAGAATGTCCAAGCATCCTTGTTTAATGGGTAATGGGCCAGATAACCCAATGCGACCGTAAAGACCGATAGCATGCTCAACCGAGGTTTGGTAAGCTCAAAAAGTGCGGTAAAGTTGAGCCCCGTCGCTCCCTCGAAGGTTGCGGCTTCCGCCTTGGCGGCGCATTCCTTGGAACCGTTGAAATTCATTTGAGGACAAATTTGCTTTTCAAAGGTCTAGATGACATCATTTTTTCGAACACTTGCAAGGCCTTTGCGCGAGAGTATAACTTTGTAGAATCTCTAATGAGGAGGCGAAGGTAGATTTAAGCATTGGAGATTTTGATCTTTCGGCTTGGCCAACCGATACAAAAGGATATGCAAACTAGTGCGGCAGCCCCAACCAAGTGAAAAACTTGTGCAATCGGAGGCAAACCTGCATTTTGAAGAATGAGGCCTATCGTCATTTGGGCAAGTGAGATTCCAACGGCAATTAGGGCAAGCCTGCCTAGTTGAGAATCTCCTGCTCGGAGGCTTTTCCATGTGAGTAGTGCAAGAATCAAGACTAGCCAAGAAACAGGGCGATGAAGGTCGTCCGCGATGCCAACTTGGCTTAACCAAGTTTCCCTAGACAACCCTTGCGAGTCCTTTATGAACGGATCTATTCCTTCTCGCACTTGCGTGCCAATTGTCACTTGTAGCATGACTACTCCCGTGAGTATTCTTCCGATTTTTGAGTGTGGTTGATCTTCTTTTTCCAAGGGGTTCGCCGAATTAGCTCTTCTAGCGATCCATAGCAACAGACATAGAAGAAGCATGGCCAGAAGCATGTGCAACGTGATGATTCCCGGTTGCAATCCCGACTGTACGACCACGGCTCCCAGCCAACCTTGAATCATGACTAGGGCTAAGGCCGATAATGAACACCCAAAAAGGAAGACGTCCTTCTTTCTTAGTCGAATCGAAAGCATGAAAGTCACTGTGATCATCAATCCTATGACCACTCCAATCATCCTGTTGAGGTATTCGATCCACATTTTTTTCGAGTCGAACTCGCTGATTGGATGCACTGAACCTTGCTTATCCTTGAAAAACTTTTTCCCCGCTCCATCAGTAAAACTTTCAATTTCCCCAGGGCCGGATGGAGGCAGCCAACAACCCCAGCATTTTGGCCAATCCGGACATCCCAGTCCCGCCCCCGTTGCTCTGACCATTCCTCCCACTCCAACTAAAAGGAACACTGCAAGGAAGGTAGCCCAAGCCATCCGGGCAAAAATTGTTGAGGTCGGAACTTGTTTTTCTTTGGTTTTCACTTAAGGAAATCTAATAACAAAGAATTTCTTCATGAACTCATTCTAATGCTCTTCCTGCTCCACGCAAGTCGTTTGGCATTGCCTGCTGGCATGTTCCATGTAAGTTTTGCAAACCTTTCACCTTTTCGCATGAAATTTTATTTCGAGCGATTGGTTTTGCCACTGGCCTTGGGCTTGCTTTTTGCCCTTTTGTCGGCCTGCGGTTCAGGCACCGTTTCCGATTCTTCATCTTCCGTGCTCGATGATCAGATTCGGGGAGAGGTCACGACTCTGGATCGGAATACCACTCAAATCAAAGCCATTGTCCGAACCATGGGTAAACGCATAATAGCTCTTAATACAGGACTTTCTGTCGGTCGGGATTTTTCTTTCGAGGTGGAGGAAGGGGATTTCGGTTACTTGGCCAAGGGCAAGGTTTTTCGCGCAAACTTGGATCATCCACAATCTGGTGCTTCAAGCGCCCAAATTTTTAGGCTTTCCCGAATTTGGCCTGATCATCCCGATCATCGTAGACGGGTGGACAACGTCAACCGCATGTTGCGCAGAGATACCCTTGGTCGTGGCGATGACCCCACCCGTACCGTCGGAGAATCTTTGCCCCCTTTCGCCTTGTATGACCAGAACGGCAATCTGCTCACCACTGATTTCTTTGATGGCAAGCTTACCGTTATGAATTTCATTTTCACGCGATGTTCGATGCCTGAAATGTGTCCTGCCGCAACAACCCGCATGCGGCGTCTACAAAACCTTGTTTTTGCAGACGAGGTTCCCGATGTTCAATTCCTTTCCATTACCCTTGATCCCCTCCACGACGTTCCCGGCATTCTTAAGAATTATGCTGCTGCCTACCAGATTGATGAGACGAATTTTTCCTTTGGCACTGCTCGCAAGACCGTCATCGATGATCTGGTCCGTCAGTTTGGAGTAAGTCGCAAAAAAAGCAAAAACCTCCCATTGGACCACACCATGCGTACCATCATCATCAATGGGCGGAGGATCATTGTTTACCAAGTGCCCGGGAAAGGTTGGTCTGCAGATGATTTTCTAGCCCGACTCAAGCAAACTTAGTCAAGATCATGAGCAATACTTCCTCCAAAGTTGAAACTAAAATTAAGCCTCTTGGTTTGTTGTTTTTGACGATTCCCTTCGTGGCGTTGTATTTTCTAGTTCGCTCATTGCCTGTGGAACCTTGCGAGTTTCTGCATGCCCGCACCTACAATTCCGCCGGGGCTCTCGATTATTGTGGTCCCGGAGATTCCGCTTTCGTTGATCTCACCCGGCGTTCATGGCCGTTTGATCTTAAGCTTGAGGCTTTGGATGAACTACGCGTTGGAGAAACATGTCGTTTTCGAGTTGAAATCAGACAATTTGATGGTTCTCCGCTCGGTCCGAATGAGGTTGCCCTAAGCCACACCAAGAAGATCCATTTGCTCGCTATCGATCCATCCCTTGACGATTATCAGCACCTCCACCCACAACCTGACGTAACTTTCCCCGGCGTCTGGAATTTCGCCCTAACGCCTGCCAAAGCCGGACAATACCGCGTATTTCTCGACTTCATCCCTCTTCGGAGTCCTCGGAGAGTTCTTCTTTCCACTGGTTTTGAGGTGGCAGGAGAATCTGTTGTCTCATCACCAAAGCATTCTAATATCGCTCTTCGGGAAGGTTATTCTTTTTCAGCGAAGTCCACAACAGGTTCCCTGATGGCAGGGCAAGAAAGCGTTCTTCGCTTGGAAGTTTTGGCTCCGACGGGTCAATCTGCTGTTCTGCAACCGGTGATGGGGGCCTTTGCCCATCTCGTGGCTTTTGATGTCCAACGTCGTGGGTTTGCCCACCTTCATCCCAAGGAAAACCTCAATCCCGTGGAAGGTCGCCAAACTCATTCAGCCCCACTTAGCTTTGGCTTTCGACCTCCCGTCCCCGGACACTACCGGCTTTGGGCGCAAGTTCGTATCGCCGATAAAGAAATTTTCGCTCCCTTCGATCTCAAGGTGGATGCACCTTCCTGAGATGAATTAAATCAAGCTCATGAAAGAAACCAACCCAGTCAGCGATGCCATCCCGGAAGACGACCGTCTAGCAGTTGGCATTATACTCGGCATCAGCGCCTTGGTGGTGGCTTTCCTTTTTTGGTTCATTTACGGACGAGGAACTACTGTCTACGAGGGTTCCGCTCCCGGATGGGCCGCAAATTTGCCCGCTGTAAACGCTTCCTTGAACGCTCTTAGCGCCACCCTTGTCGTTGCAGGGCTGTTTTTTATCAATCGCGGATTAAGGAGGCAGCATGCCGCCATGATGATATCCGCCACTGTTTCCTCGGCTGCCTTCCTCGTTACTTACCTCATATACCACTACTTTGCCAAGCATACCCCCTTTGAAGGCCAAGGCTGGATTCGACCTCTATACTTTTTCATCCTGATCTCGCACATTGTTCTTTCCGTTGTTGTCGTGCCTTTGGTCGGCAGCACGCTTTTTTTCGCTTCAAGTCGTAAGTTTGTATCTCACAAGAAGGTCGCAAAGTGGACATATCCCGTCTGGCTATATGTGTCGGTCACGGGAATCCTTGTTTATGTGATCCTGAATTCCTATAACGCCTAGTCTAGCCCTTTCGGATCCATCGACTCAGGATAAAGTCATCCGTTTCTGCAATTGTTTGCACAGGCTCGAAAAATTCTTCGTATTTCGGGAAGAACGCATCGCCATCCGGTACTTTCCGTAGAACTTTTGTAAGGTAAAGTTCTTCGCATCGGGGTAGCATTAGGGAATAAAGTTCGCCACCACCGATGACGAATAGTTGACCATCCACATCGAGT
>CAZWTI010000394.1:0-6034 GCA_964637065.1 uncultured Puniceicoccaceae bacterium | reverse complement strand
TCCAGTTCTATTGCGATGGGCTTCCCGCCGGCCGCAACATCTTGGAAGCGGAGTTGCTTGATGCCTGGCAGGTGACCTAATCTTTCACGCCACAGAGCTGAAATCTCAGGGGCTGAGCGACTGCGATCCTCCGACTTGACTAACTCCACAGAAATTTCGCCGATGTGCGAAGCCTGAGGGACATTCCAAGTCCCTGCGGGGCCCCCCGAAAATGGTTGGGCCCCCATAGTCAACATCGAGTGACGGAAAGGATTTGGTTCCCCATTCAACTTGAGGTGTTTGACCACGGCGAGACGGGCTTTTTCCATTTTAAGCAAGGTTTTCTCAGTGGATTTTGCCGGCATTCCATCCTGCATCGCCATTTTCACGGAAATATAGTCGGAAGGAACTGGAGGAACGCCTCTGATTGCGGGAACGTGACCACCAAAAATCAATCCCATCGTGCACGCCAGAAAACCCGCGAAAATTGACAATGTTAGATAGCGGCGTTCAAGGCACTTGTCGAGCATAGGGGCATAGGAATTTACTATGAATCTTTCCAAGCTTGTCGCGATTCGTTCCTGTAGACGGGCGAGAAAGTTTCCTGCAGGTTTGTCGAAACGGCAAAGGGACAGGTGGAAAGGCAGGATGAACTTCGATTCCACCAATGAAAAAAACAACACGGGAATGACCACTAGTGGAATGTCCTTCATCAATTTGCCCAACCAACCGGGGAGAAAAAGCATGGGAACGAATGCGACGATGCTCGTGAGCACTGCAAAGGTCACAGGAACCGCAACCGCATGCGTTCCCGAAATTGATGCTTTCAGCGAGGGTTGCCCTTTACGTGCATGTGAGTATACTGATTCACCGACCACGATGGCATCGTCGACAAGAATTCCCAGCACTACTATAAAGGCAAAGAGGGAGACGAGGTTTATGGACGTGGACATCGGACCCATTACCGCAAACGCTCCCATGAAGGATACGGGTATGCCGATTGCCACCCATCCTGCCAGTGAAGGGCGCAAGAACAGGGCAAGTACGCAGAATACGAGAACCAGCCCAAGAAAGGCGTTCTCCAACATCATGTTAAGGCGTCCTCGCAGGTAAAACGAGCTGTCCTGCCAGATGGTCAAGTTTATGCCTTCTGGCAGTTCAGGCTTCTTTGCTTCCACATAAGCTTCCACCTTCTTCGATATGTCTAGTGGACTCTGATGACCTACTCTGTAAATCCGCAGAGTTACAGCGGGTTGCCCCTTGAATTTGGTGTAAAGCGACTGATCCTCGAAACCGTCCGTTACCTTTGCCACCTCTCCCAACGGAACGCGAGCTCCCGTACGCGACGCGAGCAAGTCGATTTCCTCAAATTCGCGGCCTTTGCGGGCTTTCCCCGTCGTTCTTAACAAGATATCTCCCGATGGGGTTTTGGCCACGCCTCCCGGAACGTCGATCGAGGACCGTCGCAGGGCGGTTGTCACTTGATCGAAACTCAGGCCCCGCTCCCGGAGTGACCTTTCCGAAACCTCTATGCCGATTTCGGGCTTTCTCACGCCTGAAATCTCGATTTGGGTGATTCCGGGAATGTCCGTCAGGTCGTCTCTTACTTGTTCAGCCAGAAAGCGAAGCGTCTTTTCGTCGCAGTCGCCGTGAATCGCGACTGCCATTACACGCCGTTTAGGGACGACTAGTTCGACCAAAGGTTTTTCCGCATCTTGCGGGAAGTTGGCGATGGCGTCGACACGCGCCTTGACCTCATCAGCCAATTGATCGGCATTCTTCCCACGGGCGACTTCGACGAACACCATACCGAAGTTTTCATTCGCGTAAGAACGAAGTTGTTTGATACCCGTCAAGTCCCACACCTTTTCTTCTATTGGACGGCAAATACCCTCTTCGACTTCTGAGGGTGCCGCGCCGGGATAGATTGCGCTAACGCTAATCCAGTCTAAATCGAACTCGGGAAACAACTCCATTTTGAGGTTTCTCACAGAGAAGAAACCACCTACGAGGATGACCCCCATGAGGAGATTGGCTGCAACCCCATTCCTTGCGAACCAAGAAATCATGGTTGCGTCTTATTTTCGTCACTTTTTTTCATTGTCGGAAGAACTTCCATCCCTGCGGCAACTATGTCGAGAGGCGTGATGCAGACCCTTTCCCCATTGCTTAAGCCTTCTGTTACCCAAACGTAATCACGCGTTCGTTTGAGACTAGAAATCTTTCGGGCATTGATTCCGTTTTCCTTGTCGATAGTCAGAACGATTTCCTCTTCTCGGAAAGCCGAGCGGGGAATAACGAAAACTTCGGTTTCCGGGCCGAATAGCCTTGCCTCTACGAATTCGCCCAAGCTTAGCGGTTTAGGCCATTTGGGTTCCGCCGGTGCAAATGGATCGGCGAAAGCTCCATCAATCTTGGCCACTACATTCGTGAGTCGTGTTCGGTAATCGACGCTTCCCTCCGAGCGATCCAGTTCTCCCTTATGGGTGATGTTGCCGTCCCTGTCGATCAAGTGAACTTCCGGGTGCTGACCCGATTCGTCAGCACCATCACCGAAGTTAAGCAAGGCCAGTTCGGAACGACTAAGCGAAAGGTCCACTTCCGCCACGTCCAGTGCGTAAACCTTTGCCAGTGCCGGCGAAGCTCCTCCTCCCACGCGCTGCCCCACGTCTGCCATCGTTTCCAGCACGCGTCCACGAAAGGGCGCCTGGACGTTTGCCCTATTCAAGTTGCGAGTGGCTTGGTCGAGGCGAGCATTGGCTGCAGTTGCATCAGCCTCGGCCTTGCGAATCTGTGGCAAACGTTGCACGAGTTCGGGGGCATCGGCCCAATTCCGGTCGATTTCCCATTCGGCCTTGGCCTGTTCTGCAAGCGCGCGTTCGTGCTCCAGTTGAAGTTCCGCTGTTCGCAATAAAGCTTCGGCCTCGGCCTTTGCCGCCCTGTGGTCTATGTCTTCGATTCTTACCAAGAGGTCCCCCTTTTCAAAGAACCCGCCGGGACGGAAGGAAGCCGAAGGACCGGAACGGTTAGCGTCTTTGAAAGGCGCCACGGCCTTGATCAAGCCCGGAGCTTCCGCCAATAAGATCGCGCTGGTACGTGGTCGAACGGTACCGAAGGCGTCGACGAACACTCGTTTCGACACTCTTTCTGCAACAATGAACTCAACCACTGGTATATTTGGTCGTATGTTGCGACGTTCAGGTTCCGGTTTCAGGGCGATCAAGCCCCAAGTTATCCCGCCGGCGATTGCTAGGACGAGAAAGGGTAAGAGGTTTTTATTCATGGGTTTTCTTCTAAGGCTTCATCAGCTAGGGCGAGATGAAGGTCTATGCGGTTCAGCAGGCGTTCGCGCTGAACTGTCAGTAGAAGACTTTCAGCCTCGAAGGCTCGCCTTTGAGATTCCAATGTGGCGAAAATTCCTTCAAGTCCCCTCTGGTATCGGTCCCAACTGAGGCCGGCTGCAATCTCCGCTGCCTGAGCGGCTTCATTAAGTTGGAGTATTTCTTCCTTCAGCATGATTTCTGCTGAAAGAGTGGTTTCCACTTCTCGAAATGCCTTGAGCACTGCGGCCTTATAGGAATCAAGTGAGGCGAGGCGGGCGGCTTCCGCCCGCCGAACGTTTGCCCGGAGGCGACCGCCTTGAAAGATGGGCTGCACGAGATTTCCCGCCACGCTCCAGATTCTGAATTGCTGGTCCAGCAAGTCATCGAATTCCTGAGAACGACTTCCCGGACCTCCGGTAAGGGAGAGGGACGGCAAAAGGTTCTTTCGGGCAATGGTTTTTTCGAGGCCGGCCATCTCTAGGTGCAAGCGCTTGGAGCGGATGTCTGGACGTCGTTCCAGCGTTTGAGCCGGCGGAGCAACGGGCGGTGCCTCCTTGGGTTCGTGCAGTGAGGTGGGCATACTGGCGTTGCCGTCGGGATTCCGGCCAAGCAAAGTCTCTAGGGTACGGGTGGCCAAGTCGAGTTGGCGTTTCCGCCTAATCTGGTTGGCGCGAGTGGAAGCAAGACTGGCTTGAGCCAAGTTGTGGTCTAGGGCGTTCGCTAGGCCGCGCTCGAAACGTTTTGTGATGTAGGAGGCGTTCTTGGCCCGTGTTTGCGCTGTTTCGCCTGCGAGCTCAACTTGCCGACTTGATTCGATTGCCGAGTACCATGCCTTGGCCACTTGTCCTGCTAGTGACAACCGAGCTGCGCGATAGTCCTCTACCGACGCTTGCAATGCGGCATTAGCCACTTTGCGGGTATCACCCAGCTTGCCCCACAAGTCTAGTTCCCAACTGACGTTAAGGTTGAGACCATAGTTCTCTGTGGTAAAGGACACGTTTTCTCCAGGGAAGAAGCCCACCAAGTTACGTTTGCTTCGACCGCCCGAAAGGCCTAAACCTACTTGAGGCAGTTTGTTCGCGCCAGCCATGACGGCTTCTTCACGCGCCATCTGCACCCTGCGAGAGGCGGACGAGAGATCGGGGTTGTTTGACCATGCTTCTCGCACTAATGCAGTAAGGCTTGCATCATCGAAGGATTCCAACCAAGGAGAGTTCCTACCAGTCGTCTTGGTCGATGGCGTCGACCATCTTGCCGATGTTCGCGGGTCGAGTGAAGGCAACACGGTCTTTTTTCGCAAGCACCCGGTGAAGAGCGAAAACATGGCTAGTACTACAAACAGAAATTTCATCATTACGCCTTGGTTTCCACTCTTTTAATTCCTGCTGAGAATCCTCCCGCCGCGAATCTGACGAGACGTCGGATCATGCCTTCTACATCCTTGTCGTCACAAATGCCGCCCGAGAATGGAGTCACTCTCCAGTGCTGGGCCAATGCTCCTAGCATCGTTGCCACTACGAAATGCAGGTTCCAGAACAAGTCTTCTTCCTCCGCATCGGGATGACTCTTTCGCAATTCGGACATGAACACAGCCGCTAGTTCACGAAAAAGCCGACGATGGACCTTCTCGAGAAAGTGGGCCGGCTCCGTGAAGCTGCGACCGACCAGCTGCATGAACTTGGAATCGGGACCATCACCTCTCGTCGCGGCTTGCACGATGGGTAGCAGCAAGGCTTCGAATATTGTGGTGGGCTTGAGTGGTTCGCCTAGTGCTTGATTTTTCGCCTCGTCCAGCATGCGGAATCGTTCGGCGTTGATGGGAGCAATGCGTCGTCTAAGCATTTCCATTACCAATCCCTCTTTTGAGCCGAAGTGATAATGAGCCGCTGCCACGTTCGCTCTGGCAGTCTGAGCCACTTCGCGCATCGTCACTCCAGCGAAACCCCTAGCGGCGAACAAGTGTTCGGTCGCGTGCAGCAATCGGCGTTGGGTAGCTTCAGCCCGTCCACTCACTTTCTCGTTCTGTTTCAATGAGAGCATGAAACAAACAAATATTTAAAACATTCGTTTGAGAAAAGCAAGCTTCGGAAAGGGGTATTTTCATCTGGTATATATGGTATTGCGAAATAGTGCCGTTTCCCCTTTCTCTCTCGGCGATTCCCGTTGACTTGGAGAGCCTAATAAGATTTTTTTTGGTCTTTTCGCTGAAATCGGAAACCTTAAATTCCTAGCGTAATTCATGCTCAAGATTCGTTTGCAGAGGCATGGGGCAAGGCATGCCCCTTTTTATAGAGTTGTTGTAGCGGAGGCTACTTCTCCTCGTGATGGTAGGTTTATCGAGATACTCGGTACATACAACCCACAGGCCCATATTCGGACGGAAGAGCTAAAGCTTCGAATGGAGCGTATTGATCATTGGTTAGGAGTGGGAGCTCAACCCACTGATACTGCTCGCAGCTTGATACGCCAAGGTCGTATGAGCCCAGAGGAATGGCTTGAGCGTGCCGAGAAGTTGACCGACAAGAAGACTGAGCGTTCCAAAGCCAAGAAGGCGACAGATGCTCCCACGATGGATGAAGGGGCCGGGGAGGTTGATGCCGATGATGCTTCTCCTCAGAAAGCTTCGGATTCTGAAGGGGAACATGTGCCAAGGGAAGAATCGACTGAGGAACCCGAGGCAAAGGAGGCAGAAGTCGAAGAAGCTGCCGAGGAAGTTGCCGAACCCGAAGAGG
>CAZWTI010000393.1:0-2723 GCA_964637065.1 uncultured Puniceicoccaceae bacterium | reverse complement strand
ATAGGATTGCCGCTGCGCCAGCAGATACCGATATTGAGCCCCGGCCCGAACGCCGAATAGCGCGCCCGTAGCTCCGCAGTGCGAGCGGCATCTGCTTTCAGGTACGGCCCTTCGTTATTGGCGAAGCTGTTTTTGGAATTTCGTAGATATGTGCACAGGGAGGCGAGCGCTGCCTGGCAGTCAATCCCGGCGGCTTGGATGCCGGGGTCGGGCGGATCGGCCCGCGATACCACCAGTGCATCGGGGAAGGAGCGGCGGAAGATAGGGGTCAGCCGATCATCACATTCCAAGACCAAATCGGC
The DNA here is from genome assembly GCA_964637065.1 of uncultured Puniceicoccaceae bacterium. Lineage (GTDB taxonomy): Bacteria > Verrucomicrobiota > Verrucomicrobiia > Opitutales > Seribacteraceae. The sequence goes on along the minus strand of CAZWTI010000393.1, from coordinate 2,421 downwards.
GCCGGATGCCAACAAGTCAGGAATCGGATTGGCGAACATAATCTCGTCGCCGATGCCCTGCTCCGACCACACCAGGATGGTACGCCCCTTCAACGACTCGCCCTGCCAGCGCTGATAGGGGAACTCCCGGAAAGTGGAGGGAAAATCCGTGCACTGCCAGCGCCACTCGTTTTCGATCCAACCTTCCTCGTAGTTGCCCTCCATCAGGAGAATACGGCTCAAATTAAAATGCGCCTCGGGGAAGTTCGGTTCGGCGGCTATGGCTTGGCGCAGCGCGCTTTCAGCATCGGTCCAGCGATGCTGGGCTGCGCGGGCAAGGCCAAGATTGCTGAATGCCTGGGCGTTGCCGGGGTCGAGGGCGATAGCCTTTTCGTAGTGGGAGGCGGCACCATCGCTGTCTCCATCACCCTAACGTGTATTGCCAAGATTAACATGGGCTGGCGCATAACCGGGATCCTTGGAAAGGGCGTCCTCAAAGGATTTCAACGCCAGTGCAGTCCGCCCCATGGCAAGATAGGCAAGGCCCGCCTTGTCCTGGGGCTCCGCCAGATCCGGTTCCCCCTTGGTAGCAAGCTGAGCGGCGGCGAGGGCTTCGTGGGCGCGTCCCATTCGACTAAGGACGAAGGACATGCGGAGGAGAAGGTCCGTATCCCCGGGTTCGCAGTTGAGTGCGGTTTGAAGGGCTGCACGAGCCTCACCGTAGGCGCCCCGGTCCGTCTCGGACTTGGCGAGGCCGTTGAGAGCATAGAGGAAATTGCGGGTAAATTCCGGGCGTTCCGGTTCGGCGTCATGAGCCCATTGGAGCAGGCCGGCGGCTTCGGACCAGCGCGCCTGGCGCATACGTATGAGCCCGAGAGCATGGTGGGCATCGGCATTGTCGGCCTGCATCGCCAGGACCTGCTGCGCGACGACTTCAATCTCCGCCAGCTTCCCGTCCACCGCCGTAACGGCTTCCGAGTCTCGAGTTTCATTCATCTAGCATAAGCCCGGTGGTCGAGGTCGCCGACAATCTTCGACTGGCCATAGGCCCGTCCGGGAATGTTGCTCCAAACCAGGGCATCGGGAAAATCATAAAGCTGATCGCAATTGGAGCAATAGGAAATTTTGTCGAAGTGCCCTTCCCGGTGGGCGGCATGCAATTCCTTGTAAGGCCCTCCGCCGACCACTTCGGCGATGGACTGGTCGTCGAGATGGCCCAGCACTGCTTCACCATCCTTGCCTAACACCATGCAGCAGGCGACGACGGCACCGTGATGGCCATCAAGTCCGCCGGCGCGCACCTGCAGGAGTTCCGAAAACGGGCGCCCGCAGGAACGCTTTACCGGCGCCCCGGTCATCGTTGCTCGGTCGTAGGGGGATGCGTAACCGCCGGACCAGTTGTGCATCATCCATATTTCGGCGAAAGCGCCAGTGGTGTCCACCCAGTTGCGGCGGTAGGCGGCGATCTCCTCGTCGCGCTTCTCGATATCGGTGATTAGATGGTAAAGGTGAATTTCGGTCTCGGTCCCCTCCGCCATTTGGACTAAGCGGATGACGTTATCGCGAACCTCTTCGAATACATCCATGCTCATCCAGCGGTGATAGGATCCGGCATCGGCGCCGATGGCAGAGATGCGGAGGATATCGATGCCGGCATCGATCAGCCGGCGGGACATTGTGTCGTTCAGCCGGTAGCCGTTGGAAAAGGAAATGCAGGTAAGGCCGCGCGCCTTGATAGCAGCCACCGCGTCCGGCATATCGACGTTCATGGTGGGCTCGCCGGAGCCGTGCAGGGATACCGATTCGACGCCATACTGCATGGCATCGTCGAGGATTTTTTCCAGTATACCGGTCGGCAATTTTTTCAGGAAATCCCGTTCTCGCCCTTCTGCCTGCGGGCACATTTGGCATTTGTAGTTGCAGCCGCCGTTGAGCTCGAGATCGAGTTGTTTGATCTTAATAGCGCCCGGAACCGGCATGGTTTTTTCACGCCTCTTCCCGGACGCTTATGATCAAGTCGCACACCTCGCGGACCGCGCCAGCACCACCATTCTTTTCGGTCACGTAAAGTGCCGCGTCCCTGGCCGCAGCCATGGCGTCGTTGACGGTCAAGGGGCAGCCCACCGCTTTCAGCAGCGGCAGGTCGTTTACATCATCACCCATATGGGCCACCAAGTCGAGATCGATGCCCAGCTTGTCGCACAGCTTCACCAGCGCCTCTAACTTGTCAGTAACCCCCAGGTACACATATTCCAGCCCCAGCCGGTGGCCCCGCTGGGCGATGGCGGGCGCGGCGCTGGCGGTGATGATCACAACCTCAACGCCGGTGCGGCGCAGCATCTGTATACCCATACCGTCCTTGACGTTGAACTTGCGGATCTCCTCGCCCGCATCGGTATAGTAAAGGCCACCGTCGGTAAGCACACCGTCGGTATCGAGGGA
>CAZWTI010000392.1:0-3387 GCA_964637065.1 uncultured Puniceicoccaceae bacterium | reverse complement strand
CCAATGCCCGTGCCAACCAGTCCCACGAGGGCACCATTGTACTTCCCTAGCTCATCCTTTGCTGAGTTATACAGGCTTTCGTCAAACTTCCAATAGCCCTCCAAGCCGCCTTGCTCCGTGACTCGCAGGCGAGCCACGCTCGAATTTTCAATGTCATATCGAAGGGTTAGGTTTGTAGCGTTTCCATCTTCTCCATGGGATTTCCCCTGAAGAATGAAGGGTGGTGAATCTGCCGCTATATTCGTAAGGTTCTGATCAAAAATAATGTTCTGCGATTTCTTGTCGCTTACGGTGAGCGTGCCATTGAGGTATGTGAAGAAATAGTTGGTGGCCGCGGCGCCTGCAGGAATTATTGGATATTCCTCCGCTGGACTGGATTTAGTGGCGGGAGTGGTTACGGAGAGAGAGCTGGTAAGTACTGTGGCATTCTCGTCATTGCCGAAGCCGGCAAGCGTGTAGGTCAATGGCGGATTGCTTGTATTTGTCTTGCGGAACTGGTTGTGAGCTTTCGCGACGAGCTCGGCTTTGCCAACTTGTATTTGCTTGAGGATGGGTTCTGCAGGGAACCAGTTGCCATTACCCGGCTGGGTCACTCGGATGCCAACCATGCCCGGACCCTTGAAGGTGAGCCGAGAACCGTTTAGGTCTACTGCTTGCGCACCGGAAACCACCTGAAAAGAGATGGGCAGACCAGAAGTCGACGAGGCGTTCAATTCGACGGGTGCGGCACCATAACGCAGTCCCGCAAGGTTTTGGTCGAAGACGATGCTTTGACGACCACGAAGGACCTGAAGCGACAGGGTTTCCACATCCTTGCCGGAGGCATTGGCAGCCGTGGCCTCTACATTGAAGGTTCCCGTTGCGTTTGCTTCACCCGAAATGATTCCGGTGACGAAATCGATAGTTAATCCCGGTGGTAAATTGGTGGCGTTGTATTCCGTCGGCCCCTTTGAAGCGATGATTTGATAAGTATATTCAGTTCCGAAGCGGGCTACGAGAGCTGAGTCACGCAATTCATAAACTTCGTTGAGCTCTTGTTGGGTTAGAGCGCGGTTAAAGATGCGTAGGTCGTCGAATTCGCCGACCGTCATTCGGGATGGAGGCATTCCGCCGACATACATGAATGAATTGACGCCTTCCCAAGTGAGGGAGCCGGTTGCAGAGACGGTGGAAACCTCAGTCCCATTTATGTGAAAACGCAACCTAGTGCCATCATAGCCCAATGCATAATGATTCCATTCTCCCATTGCCAACGGTACATATGCGGAGTTGACCCAAGAACCATCCATATGGGCACGAGCCCTAACGAAACCGTTGTCCGTTTCGATGATGAATTGACCACTCCGGACTAGGTCTGCTTCCAAGTCATTGGTCTTGGCCCAGAATGTAACGGCGAAGGGCCCCGAAAGATTAAAGGCTGACTTGGAGTCGATCCAGGCATTGTCGTCGATCCCGTCGAAGGAAAGCCCTAATCCCGCCCTGCCGGCGACACGGGCTGCAACCAGGTCGTCGAAGTTTTGCAGGATGCCCGTTCGGCCGTTCCCGGAGGCGTCGGTTAATTGAGCGCCACTATCCTCATTAAAAGTCCAATGAACCAAAGGCATTATCGGCAATTGAATCTGTGGTCTATTGTCAAAGGCCGGGGGGCCGTCCATATAAGGATGTCCACCGAAATCACCATCTCCACTGCCGAACAATTCCTCTATTTCCACCTCGGCGAGCGAGCGAGAATAAATCCGGAATTCGTCCAGCTTGTCGGCAAAACGTTCACCCCCGGCAAGGTTGTTGCCAATCACCTCCACATCCATCCCGCTGACAAGACTGCTTTCACCACCCTTGGCGCCGTCAATATAGAAAGTCGTCTTGTCGACGTTCCCTATGGCGACCAGATGGTGCCAGCCGTTTGTCAGGTTGTTGCCCATGAAGCCGGAACCCTTGAAGTTGCCATTGCCGAATTTGTAGACTCCCAGTTCCCGATTTCCGGATTGGTTGAACGTTACGTGGCGGTCATCTGCAGCCGCCGCGGCCAGCGTATGGCGAAGCAGGACGCCGGTATTGTTGAGTGGAGCGGTGAACCATGATGATATTGTCCAGTTGGAGCCCATGGGAACATGACTGGTTCCGAGCGCGATGTTGGCTGTTCCGTCCGGCAAACGAATACCCGACCCAAACTTGCCCGAGACTCTGAGGTCCGTGTCCGCGACGTTGTTAAGCGTAGCGGTCCGAAGCTTGGGAGACGAGTCATACACGTTCGACCCGGCGAGTTCCTCGAACGAAAAATATAACTCCAAGTCTTGCTTGACCTTGAAGGTGTTGCCGATCAAGTCGATCACTACTCCCCACTTGAGGGCGAGGTAGCCTTACCCCATCTGGATATCATTGATTGGAAGATTGCGGTCGAAAACGAGAATCTCAGCAATCTCGCCAATAAACTGACCATACCCGGTGGCGGGGCTGTTGCCTATGGTCACCCGATCGATAGTGGTCATTTCACTCTTATAGCTAGCCAAGCGGGAACCGGGCTTAACGTCTACGGCCCAACTATTGGAACCATCGTATGATCCGACGGCAATCCCCACGCCCTTGGCCACCACGAATGCATGGGCGCCGCCGAGAGAACCACGCAGGGTGCCGACGTTGAAGGATTGGCCCGAGGCGAAACGAATTCCCGCATGGTCGCCGAAGGTTCTCGGAGCGTACGTGGGGCGCGCGCCTCCCACATTCTGCAAGGCGCTTTGCTCGTTCTTGGACTTGTCGATCCAAGCTGCCAAAGCCTGATCCTCGGGGATGTTGTCGGGTTGTCCGTCACCATCGACGTCTGAGGCGTCAAGCCAGAGTACGAGTCCATCCAGTGTGTATTTCGTGAGGCGTGAATCGCTGGCTGTGAAGAATTTTGTTACCGGAGCCCAGACACTGCCCCCGACATTCTCAGCGTAAGCTCGGAAGAAATATCTCTTGTCGCGTTCCAGATTCGCAATGGGGAAGGATACGGGGCCTAGCCCCACTGGTTCTCCTCCGTTGATGACAATCACATTGTCCCAGTTGTTGGAACTGTTGGAGTCCACTACCGTAGCATTTTCTCCAGCATCCTCGTCTCCCCAGAAGATCTTCACCGTGGGTGGGTCTCCACCCTCATTCGTCACCTCGTGGACATGGGTCAATCCAGTGAATGGATTGGCTGCCTTGTGAGGATGACCAGCAAGCAGCACGGAATCCGCTATATCCCATTTGTGAGCCAAATAGGCTTCAACGAATTGGCGGTCCTCGTCACTCAACGGTTTTTCGTAAATCAGTACCTCGGCAACTTCACACTTGGACATTTCACTACCACCGCCATATCCTCCAAACTGAAGGTGGCCAGGACTGAAATTGGTATCGTTGGACGCC
>CAZWTI010000391.1:0-5748 GCA_964637065.1 uncultured Puniceicoccaceae bacterium | reverse complement strand
CTCGTAATGACGACGTCCGCAATTAGAAAAGTGTGAAACGAGACGAAAAGCCAGATTGAGCCAAGAAGGTGTAGTTTCATCATCCCGGTGGCCATCCCATTTGTCTGCCGCCGAGGACATGGACGTGAAGGTGTGGTACGGATTCACCACCTGCGCTTCCGTTGTTGATTACGATGCGAAAGCCAGCCTCGAGTCCCTCGACAGCGGCAATCTTTCGGGCAACTAGCAGCAGGTGCCCCAACAAGGCCTGATCCTCGTCGGAGGATTCGTCGACTCGAATTATAAGCTTCTTGGGAATGACGAGAACGTGCGTGGGGGCCTGTGGGTTCACGTCGCGAATTGCTATGCAATGCTCGTCCTCGTTGAGAAATTCGCCTGGGATCTCACGATCCAGTATTTTTTGAAAGATTGTCTTGTCGCTCATGTTTCGTTGATTGAATCCTTGTTCATTTGGAAGTCCATGCTCGTAGCGACGTGAGCCAGAAGTATTCCAACGCAGTTTCTTCCTTCAAGTTGACCTCCAGAAAACCTGCGGTTTTTTCCAGGGCCTCGATTACGCGAGCGAGCTTGCGACCGGGCATTACTTCTCCTCGCTTGGCGGCAAGGGTGACGATGAGGTCGCGTGTCTTTTCCTCAAGAGCAGAGAGTAGGGTTGTGCGGACGCCACGCCGAATGCCTGCCTCCATCGCATCCATTTCCTTCTCGTCAAGACCCTTGGGCAAGGTTGTCTTGCGTTTTGCCCACGCCTCGTCGGCTCTTTGGGCGAGGATTGCACGGAAACGCAAAATTAGGCCATTGGCGGCGAAGATGGGAGCGGCGCGGTCGCTTCGGATGGCGTCCAGATCGGTGGCGAGTTCGATCCAATTGCCGTAGGCTTCGAGCCACTTCCTCCATCCTCCTCCCTCGATTTCTCTAGAAGCCTCATCCAGCCTAACGTGAAGGCAGCGGCTGCGAATTGTAGATAGCAGAGAATATGGACGAGTTGTGATCAGTATTAGAAAGGTACCCAAAGGGGGTTCCTCCAGCGTCTTTAGGAAGGCATTGGCGGCTTCCCTGCGCATACGATCAGCCTCGTGAAGAAGGGCGACCTTACACTCACCTTGACTAGCTGTTTGATTCAGGTCGGCTATGAGTTTGCGGGTTGTCTCGACACTAATTAGGCGCGCCTTGCCTGCAGGCCTGAGGTGAAAAAGATCTGGGTGTTCCGAGGAATTACCCTGCATATCTAGTATGCTGCGGCTAAGGCGAATCGCCCCTTCTTCGAGTCCCTTCAGGTTTTTCCCCTGTAGCAGGATTGCGTGGTGCAGGCGTCCTGTGGCAAGTTCGCCTTCAAGGGCTTCTATCTTTCCCTCCGTCTTTCCGTCAGGACCACTCACCTTGCTCGAGCCTTTGGTACTAAGAATAAAAGCGAGCGTGAATTTCGTTCCAGATGTCGATTTCTATGCCGTCGGGATCGCGTTCGCCGTCTACGACGAAGAAACGTTTGGGGAGGGAGCGGGCAAGGTGGAGGTATCCTTCGCGAACCTTACCGTAAAACTCCACGTTCTCTTGCTCCATTCGATCGGGCATGTCAGAAACACGGTGCTTGATTCGTTCGAGGCCTACTTCGGGAGGAATGTCCAGTATGATGGTTAGATCCGGGATTATTTCCCCTACTGCGAAATTGTTGATTTGCGTGACGGGATCCTCTGCGATTTGACGTGCGACGCCTTGGTAGACAGTCGTCGAGTCGAGAAAACGATCGCAAAGTATGATTTTACCCTCGTTGACTGCGGGGTAAATGATTTCCCGTACAAGTTGTGCTCTACTGGCGGCGAAGAGTAGCAGTTCCGTTTCGGGATGCATCGCTTCACTTGCATCGGCGTGGATGAGCAGGTGGCGGATGTCTTCGCCAATCTGCGTTCCACCGGGTTCGCGAGTGACAACCACCTCCCGGTGATCGAATTCCTCCAAGCGATCTGCGATGCGATGAATTTGGGTGGATTTTCCGCACCCTTCGGAACCCTCGAAAGAGATGAGAATACCTTGGTCTCGACTCATGATTCTTTTGTGATTTGTCTTAGGAAACCGACTACTTGAGATGGCGATGGGCTTTGTGCCGTACGAACATAGTGACCGGATGTGCAATTTGCCAAGGTCAGGCAACTTCCAGGGGAGAACCCACAGAGGCGCGCGGAGCAGAAACCTGCATTAAAATGGTCTCCCGCTCCTGTTGTGATCTTGGGTTCCGAAGTGTAGGGACCCGGCGCCCACCAACTGCCATCCTTGGTGGCGCAGGCAGCCGAAGAAACGGGGTGTACGACAACGCAGGAAAGTTCTAGTTCATTCCGAATCTCGGTCGCCATCTTGCGAAGGTCTTCGGAATCCTCCCCCCTGGAGGTCAGATTCAGTACTTCCGCTACCTGAAGGGTCTCGTTGTAGTTCAGCCCTAGTGTAACTTCGGCATGAGCTTGATAGCGTGAAAAGACACGTAGACCGTCGTGGATATCTTCACGTGATCGTTTGGCAGGGTCGGCGAGATCAAAAAAGATTTGTCGTGTATCCCTCGGTGGGAGATTCGGCATTACCTTTTCAAGAATCTCCACTAAGGTGGAGGTCATCTTCGGGATCATCGTCCAGTTTACGATAGCGATCAAGTTTGCCCGAGACAACATGTCGATGAACTTCCCCTCCTCACAGACCTCGAGAATTCGTGGGTAATCCACTTCGTCGAGGCTCTTCATGTTTCCGAACATGAGTTTTCCGTCCTTGAACTCGAGTGCAGTTGTTATGCCGGGATTGGCCAAGGTCACGGCATTCGTCTTTTCGACGAACTCCTTGAAGACCGGGTGGGGTTCGGGCCTTCCCAATGCGCCGATATAGCGGGTGCTTAATCCCAGCGATAGCAAGGCGTTGGCCATAATGGGCCCGTTGCCACCAAGTTTCTCGAACCTGGAAAATAATTCGATGTTGGCGCTTTTCCCAGCAGCTGCCGAGATGCGCGCACCTAATTCGGCGATGGTCTCGATGGGATCGAAATTCTCCCCCATGCCATGGCGTTGATCGACGGGAGTAACGATTTTGTCCACGAAACCGTCAAACCCCACCAAGGCGTTATGCCCGGTTAGGTTAAAGGCCTTTTCATCCGCTTCCTTGAGAGTTTCTGCGGCGTTTTCCATTACAGTCACTCATTTGCACTCGAAAAGCTTTTTCCGCAAACCAAAAGCGCGTCTTGAGGTTTCATGGGTCACTTGTTGAGACCGCTTCCTTCTTGTCCAACCTCTCAAAGAAATTACCTGAACCGTGCAATGAATATGCCAACCGTCAGGATTTTACACGTTTAGCGTTGCGCTTGTTGGCGTAGGTTATTGAACAAAAAGGGAAAGCTTAGGGTCAAAACGCAAGCAACCACGTTCGTCATGCAACAGATTTTTCTCAACTCCGAATTTCTTTTTTTTGCGGAGGCAAATGTTTTTGACTACTTCTGGGATTCGAATCTCGCCGGCAAGTGCGTCATCTTCGCCCTCTTTGGCTTGAGCATCTATGCTTGGTCACTCATCTACTCCAAGCATTCTGAGTTAAGTCGGCTCAAGAAACTGAATTCTCGTCACGAGACAAAGATTCACGAGTTGCCCAGCATACTTCACTATGATGATGCTCTCTTCAAGGGCGAGGGTAGTCCTTTTCTGCGTTTGGTCTCTAGGGCAATGGAAGCTTATCGGAAGCATGAACGCACGGGTTCCGAGAGCCATTCCGCACGCATGGGCCAAGTTGAAAACGCTCTTCGACGTACCCTTTCCGAGCTTACTGATCGCTATGAAGCCAAGATGATCTATCTCGCGACTATCGTTTCCGGGGCTCCTTTCCTAGGCTTGCTTGGTACCGTATGGGGAGTCATGGATGCCTTCGGTTCCATGGAAAAGGGTGGAGCTACCATCGATCAGCTTGCGCCGGGAGTTTCCGGAGCCTTGCTTACGACCGTGGCTGCTCTGCTGGTGGCGATCCCTACCGTTTTCATCTATAACGCGCTTCTCAGTTCGACTCGAAGCGAGATTACCCGTCTCGAGAATTTCTCCAGCCTCGTGGCAGACCGCATCGAGATGGACTCCGAAAGCTGAGCCGCTTCTTTCTGTAGTCGCCATAACTTTCGTAAAAACTACTGGAGCTAAATCATGGCACGTGACTTCAAGCAGACGAAAAAGCTAGATGCCATAGCCGATCTGAATGTCACCCCTCTCATCGACCTTGCCTTTGCCCTCCTCATAATCTTCATGATCACAACTCCCGTGATCGAGCAATACAACCGCATCGATCTCCCGGATCAAAGCCCCAGCGATCAGCAACCTCCCAAGCAGCCCGAGGACAAGACGATCACCATCGAGGCGACTGGCGCCTACCAGTGGGGAGGCGACGGCGTTACCAAGGAACGTCTCGAGGCGCTGCTGGACGAAATCGCTTCTGCCGCTCCGCTCGACCAGCCTGTTGTTCACCTCCGCGCGGACAAGAACCTGCCCTATCAAAAAGTCATCGACGTCGTGGACATGATCAAATCCCGCAACCTCACCAAGCTGAGCCTCGATACCAAGGGGCGTTGACGTTCTCCTTTTGTCAAGGCTATGAAAGTTGATAATTCCCGCGCAGCAATTCTTGACCGGCTTCGCGCCAAGATAACTTCGGGGAAACCGATTGTCGGAGGTGGGGCAGGAACCGGTATTTCCGCAAAGTGCGAGGAGATCGGCGGCATCGACCTTATCGTGATCTACAACTCCGGTCGTTATCGAATGGCGGGTCGTGGTTCCCTCTCCGGCCTGATGGCCTATGGCAATGCCAACGAGGTGGTGGTGGATATGGCTCACGAGGTACTCACCGCAGTCAACCACACCCCCGTTCTTGCAGGGGTCAATGGCACGGATCCCTTCATGCTCCGCGATCCTTTCCTGCGCCAACTTAAGGACATGGGCTTCTCAGGCATCCAGAACTTCCCTACCGTCGGCCTTTTCGACGGCAAGATGCGGGCTAACCTCGAGGAAACCGGCATGGGTTACGACTTGGAGGTTGATTTGATCCGGGCAACCCGCGACCTGGACCTTCTCACCACGCCCTATGTTTTCGACGTCGAGGAATCCAAGCGCATGACCGAGGCCGGGGCGGATATCGTGGTTGCCCACATGGGGCTTACCACGGGAGGCGACGTCGGGGCCGAGACCGCCATGACCCTCGCCGATGCCGTTGGAGAGGTTCAGGCCATCGCCGATGCCGCCAAGTCAGTCCGCGATGATGTTCTCGTCATCTGCCACGGAGGTCCAATCTCCATGCCCGAGGACGCAAGTTACGTCATTGAGAATTGTCGAGCCGTAGACGGTTTCTACGGAGCCAGTTCCATGGAGCGCCTGCCCACGGAGACGGCCCTGACCGCCCAGGTGAAGGCCTTTTGCGAGATCGAACTTCCTACGGGAGGCTGAGCCAATGCCGACCATTGCCGTCCTCGGCACTTTCGACACCAAGGGTGAAGAGCATACGTACGTCGCCGACCTTATTCGAGAACGAGGGCACGACGTACTTTTAATTGATGCAGGTTCACTCGAGCCACCCACTTTGAACCCCGATGTTTCTCGAGAGAAATTGGCTGGCGCCGTGGGCACGGACCTTTCCACTCTCATCGACCGTCGCGATCGCGGCGAAGCCGTAAAGGTTATGGCGGAAGGCGCCGCCCTCGTCGTCGCCAAGTTGGCTGCCGGGAACAAGATTAGCGGCATCGTTTCGCTTGGT
>CAZWTI010000390.1:0-6898 GCA_964637065.1 uncultured Puniceicoccaceae bacterium | reverse complement strand
GTAGGTGACGAAGTTCGAATTCTGCTTCTGGCTGTCGTAGGAGGCCTTTATCCAGTCGGCGGAGCGGGCTTTGTCGGCGGCCCGAACCTCATCCCAGGATGCCTGAGAGGAGGAACTGATGCCGAAGGCGGCTTCGCCCGTGTCCTTGGGAGTTTGCTGGGTGTTGTAGTCGGCCGTGCCCTCGAGGGCGCCGTTTACGTAAATCTTGGCCTTGCCAGCCGACTTGTCGATCGTGGCCGCGACGTGCTTCCATGAGTTCAGTCCCAGCGAAGTGGTGGACGACTTGGACACGCTTGCTCCACCCTCGAAGGCATGCTTGACGGCGAACTTGTCGTTGCCGTCCAACCCTAGGCCGACGTCGCCCTTGTCCAATATGCTCAAGGGAGATATCACGTCGCCCCATGGGGCGTTGGGGTCGATGTTCCAGAAACCGTCTTGATTGGGGTCGGCCGGGTTGATGTAGGCCCAATTGTGGGAGGGCGTCTTGATGCCGGGTCTGATGCGGGAGTGTCCGCCGCCTTCGCCGTGCATGAAGGCCATGAGGTACTTGTGGCCCTTCTGGAGGTTGTTGAGCGATCTGGTGAAGTTGCTGTTGCCGCCCTTCTTCTCCCCGTTGTCGAACCGGTTGTTCCTGTTCATGTCCATCCAGAAGACGGCTCGGTCGTCCTTGTGCTCCATCCGAATCTGGTAGTTGCCCGTCTCGGGAACGACGAAGGTGCTGAGGAACAAAGACATGTACCAGTCCCAGTGGACGATGCCGATGCCCGCGTTGATGAAGTCGTTGTCTCCGTCGAGATGGATGTCCTCGGTGGTCCAGATGCGCTGGCCGGAATAGTCGGTCCGAAGCGAGAGCAACTGGTTCCAGTTGTTGAAGTAGGTGTCGTTGCCGTTGGATGGAATCCACGTGTCCCAACCTCGGGCGAGGAAGGCGTTCTTCATCATGCCGGCGGGGGCCTTTCGCTTGGCCCAGCCCGAAAGGGTGTAGTTGTCCGACTGGATGCTGTTCAGGTTGCCCGAGGGAACCGCCATGGACCCGGAGGAACCGGGACCTTGGTCGCGATAAGGGCCGATCATGGGAGAGGTGGAGTTGCCTTCCACCATGCCGTTGTCCTCGGCGTGATTGAAATAAAAGCCGGAGTCGAGCTGCTTGCCGCCGACGTTATCCCTCATGTGCCAGACGCCGGCATAGCCGTTGGTCCACGTCGTGCCCTCGTAGGTGTAGGGCTCCATGTCGACCTCGGCGGGGTTGGCCCAGGCCGCGGTGAGCTTGGTGCTGTTGGTCACCTTGGGAACCTTGACCCATACCTCGGAGGTGCCGCCGGGATTCCACTTCTCGATCTCGTATTCAAGCTCGCGACCGTCGTCGTCATAGACGCGCAGGTCGAAGCCGGTGGTGTCCCCATCCTGATTCTCGGCGAGGAAACTGTAGTAGGAGAAGCCGTTTATGTCGGCGTTGTCGAGACGGAGGAGCACGGGGAACTCGTTCAGTTCGCTCGAGCCTGCATATCCCGAGGTAGTGGCCTCGACCTTGTAGGCGAATAGGTCGAGATCTACGATCTTGACGGGTACCTTTTTCTCGGTTGTCACGCCCTTGCCTGTTATGCTGATGGTGACGTCGGACGAGCCTCCGCCAACGGGCGTGCCCGAGATTTCCCCGGAGGCGACGTTGAAGCTCAGTCCCGCGGGCAGTCCCAAGGCGCTGCGGCTTTCAACCGTGCCGAAGGTGGGCAGGGAGAAGTTCATCGCCTTGCCCTTCTTGCCATAGACGGCGGTGAAATCGCCGAAGAACGGCGGACCGTCCACGGTGCCGAAGTCGAAGAGGTCGGTGTCGAACTGTTGGTTGTCGTAGGCAAACTTGATCCAGTCGGCCGAGCGTTGGACGGGGGAGATGCGGAGCTCGTCCATCTTGCCTTCCCACGTCCTGTCGCCGCCGTCGGTCGTGATGCCGATGCCGAGACCGCGGCCCATGTTGCCGGGAGCGGAAACGTTGTTGGTGAATTTGTGGACGCCGTCGTTGTAGCCGTGGGCCTTGCCCTCTATACCGTTGTAGATGAACGTGATGAACTCCCACTCGGAAGCCTTCCAGCTGTTCACGATGTCCTTCTGGAAATTGGGGTTGTTTGGCCCGCCGCGACCGTAGACTCTCTTGTCCTGGTTGTCGCGAAGCATGAACTCGAAGCCGCGGTTTTCGTTCCACCAGTGCTTGGCGGATAGGATGCGCTGGTCGTCGATGTGGTTGTTGTTTCCGTCGGAGGCGGCTTGGCCCTCGTACTTGAGCCACATGGAGGCGGTGAAGGTGGAGCCGAGATCGAGGTTGTCCGACGCGGGCACGAGGGCCCCGGCGCCGTTCTTGGCCGTCCAGTCGTGGGCGCCGTTCAGGACGCCATAAGGTGCGGGCACGACCTTGTTGACACCCAGTATGCTGGCGTGATTTCCCTTGGGGGACGAGTCGAGGAGCTTGTTGCCCGACTCGTCGTCCATGCTCCATCGACCTACGTATTCGGACCAAAGCGAACCGTTGGTCACGTAGGCGGGGAAGGCGGAAGCCTCATCCGGGTTGCCCCAGAGCATGAAGAGCTTGGTCGTCGGCTTGGTAACCGTGGGAACCTTGATCCAGAAGCGGGATTCACCGCCCGAGTTCCACTCGTCGATCTCGTAGGGGAGGAGGGTGCCGCCGGCCTCGTCGGTGAAGCGAACGTCCCGCCCGTTTGGCGATGCGATTTGGGAATACTTGAAACCGGGGGCCTTGTCTTCGCTCAGCTTGAAGTTGGTCGGGAAGCTCGTCAGGTTGGAGTTGTAACTGTAGTTCAAGGTTATCGGCATGGAGTACTGCCACTTGCCGAGGTCGACCACGTTTACCGTGATGTCCTTCACGGCGGCGGCTTTGGCGGTGAAGGCCGAAATCTTGAAGGTGAAGGCGCCCACCGCGGTCGGCGAACCCGTGATGGAACCCGTGCTCGTGTTGACGCTGAGCCAAGATGGCAAACCGTAGGCGTTGTAGCTGACGGGGTTGTTGGAAGCCTGAACTTGATAGGTGAAGGGCTTGCCCAGTCCCGCGGCTGCGAGCTCGGGGCTGATGATGTAGGGCGTGACGTCGATGGTGCCGTATCGGAAGACGTCTGCGGTTTCGGCATCCGTGTTCTTAGGCTTGCTCCATGATGCGCCGCCTTCGGGATCCCATTCGAAACCGATGCCGCCGACTATGCCGGCGCCGCCTCCGCCATTGGAGAAGCGAGCCTCGAAGTCGTGCCATCCGCCTTCCCCGAAATTCTTGGTGACGGAGGTAACGCGGTTCCAGCCCGTGTCGTTCAGGAGAATCTCGCCGTTTACCTTGAGCCAAGCCTTGTCGTCGATGTTTTCCCTGAAGGACATCTTGCCGTCCTCGTCGTAGATTTGGCCCGTGTAGACTACCGTCCAGTTGCCTTTCCAAGGTGGTCTGGCGCTGCTCCATGCGAGGCTCGGTCCGAGTGGGTCGATGCCGTTTTCGGCTCCGGTGTCCCCGGTGGTGTCGGTGTCGAGGTTGCCGGGGTTGTCGGCGAAGCTCATGTTGCCCGAAAGGCCGCCCGCGGTCAGGCCGGGGGCGTCCAGCGGCTTGGCTTGGGCGGTGAAGATGAGGCTCTCGGGAGTCCACGTGGTGCCCGCCTCGTTGGTGAAGGCGGTGCGAACGAAGTAGACGTTGGGTCCGCCTATGTTGCCGGCGAGCTGCGCGCTGACGACGCCGGGAAGGACCTGACCGAGATTTTCCGTGTTCTGCCAAGATGCGGGAGTGGTGCCGCCGTCCGTCGTGCCCCAATAGAACTTGCCGGTGGTGGTGGCTCCGCCCGTGGCTTCCATACCCGTGTTGAGCACGGCCGAGTTGTCGGTGACGTTGGTCACCATGTTGATGTTGCCCAAGACGGGTTTGACCGAGTTTGCGAGGGTGGTGAAAGTCTTGGTCGCACCCCAGGTAGTTCCGCCTGCGTTAACGGCTTTGAAGCGAAAGTAATAGAGAGTGCTTTTCTTGAGGCCTGTGGCGTTCTTGAGGAAGGGGCCGACGTCCTTCTGGCCGAGGGAGGCGGAGTTTTGCCAGAGGAAGCCTGTGCCGCCGTCCCATTCGCCCCAGTAGGCCGTGATTGTTGGCGCTTGGCCGCCGGTGAAATCGACCGAGCCCGTGAATTTTGCACTGCTGGCATATACGCCGGTGGCGTCGTTGACCGTGATCAGGGGCTCCGAGGTCGGCATGACTATGGTAAGGGTCGCCAGAGAGTCCGACGAGGTGGTGGAGGCGATGATGGTGGACTTGTAAGTGCCGCCCACCGTGGGAGTGCCCGAGATGACGCCCGTCGTCGTGTTGATGGAGAGGCCGGGAGGAAGGCCGTAGGCGTTGCGCAGGGCGTTCGGATCGCTCGTGGTGATGGTGTAGGTGAAGGCTTGTCCCTTCTGGCCGTTCACGGTGAGCGGACTGGTGATGCTGACGCTCGACATGTCTTCACCGGCGCCGCCGTTGTAGACTTTGTCGATTTGGTTTTGGTCGAGGGCGATGTTGTATACGCGGAAGTCGTCCAGCCTGCCCTTGAAGGTATCGTTGTCGCTCTTGCTGGACCGCCACCTGCTGAAGGTGAGGGGGACGTTATCGCCCGTGCTTATCTGGGTGCGGTTCCAATTGTAGAGCTGGTTTGCGTCTATGTAGACTTGGACGTGGGTGCCCGTATAGATGTGGCAGACGTGGGTCCAGCGATCACGGAAGCCAGTGGTGAAGCGAATCTCGGGATCCCAGCACCAATGCTGGGAACGCATTTTCTCGTAGTTGCCGCCGTGCCAGAATTGGCGAATGGCCCAGTGCCCGTTGGTTCCGCCCGGGCAACTTTCGGAGCCGAAGCCGTAAATGCCGGCTTGTCCCCTTTGGCCGCCCTCGACGAACATCCACCAGGCGACGGTTCGTGGCTTGTTTCCGTCCACGCCCATTCCGGAGGCCTTGGCATCGGTATCGCTCCACTCGCGCTGGGTGAACTTCACGGCGTTGCCCAGTTTGCCTTCGGTCACCATTTCGGGCAATTGTCCGCCGTTGCCACCGAAGGTACCCTTCCAACCGTTGAGGGGGTCGGTCACCTCCTCGTTTTCTCCCACGGCTTCGTCGAAGGGGAACCAGGCCACCAGCTTGTCCGTCTTCAACGGGCCGATCTTGGCCACGAAGAGCTTGGCGAGCGGGGACCAAGCCTCACCGCCGGAGTTGGCGGCATAGGCGCGGAAATAGTAGACGTTCGGTTGAGCGATGCCCGCTACGTCGGCGGAGAACTTGCCGATGCCCTTTGTGCCGAAGTCGATTACGTTGTCCCATTTTGCGTTGTCGAACTTGTCCACGTCCAAGGTCTGTCCGGGATCCTCGTTGCCCCAGAAGATCTTGACGTTGGGGTACTCGCCCCCGGTCGAGGTGACTTCACTGGCCAAGGTGGCGTCGACGTAGCCGGAGGTGGCGTTCAGGTCCCCGAGTTGCGGGGGAGAGAGGCTGGAAAGGGTGTTGAAGAACTTGGTGGCGGTCCATGAGTAGGCGCCTTCTCCATTGTTGTTCCTAGCCGCCAGGCGGAAGAAATATCTCTTTCCGATGAACAGGCCCGCAAGTCGACCGCGAAAACTTTCGTCCTTCTCGAAGGAACCCAGCAGGATTTTCTTCCCCCATGCGTTGGGGTCGCCCGCGCCGTCGGTGAGGCCGTAGTAGGCCCAGACGTCGACGGAACTGTCGCCGCCGTCGTCCGTTACGGTGCCCGACAGGTCGGCCCCGTAGAGACCGACTTCGGATGCGGCGTCGGCGCTTACGACGGGCTTGTCCATGACCTTGATGTTGGTCTTCCAGACGCCCGAGATGCCTTCGGCGTTGGAGGTGATGAAGGTTACGCCGTAGGACCCGGCGGTGTCGGGGGTGCCGCTCAGCCTGCCCGTGGCGGCGTCAATGGAGAGCCAGTCGGGTCCCCTGTACGTGCCGTACCAAATGGGCGAGCCGCTGGATTGGATCGTGTAGTGGTTGTTGTTCAACCCGACGTTTGCGTAGAACTTTTGCTGGGCAATCTTGGGCGCGATTGGATTGGCGTAGGGATCGTCGCTCATGTAGGGGTGCGAGCTGTCCAGATTGATGCCCCATCTCTGGGCGAGGTATCCTTCCACCTTCAGCCTGTCCGCCTCCAGGAGTTGCCCCTTGTAGAGAAGAAATTCCGCGACCTCGCAATTGGAGGATTCGCTGTTGTTGTAGTAGGCCCCGAAGTGGATTTGCCTGGGGGTGTTCCACTCGTCGTTGGAACCTGTGCCGGCGGTTACCTTGGCCACGCCGTCCCACCAGTACCAGGCCTTCGGAGCCACCTTGTTTCCGTCGGGATCCAGATTGTAGGTCTTGGCGGGTTCGTGGGAGCCGACGTAGACGCGCCAAGTAGTGTCGTTCGAAGTTCCCGCAGTCGTGACCCAGCCGTCGGCGTACCAGCGGCCCGCGCGATTGCCGTGGTGACCGAAGAGCCAGTTCCTGCTGGAGGTGATGACGCGTTCCCAGTCGCCGCCCGTGTAGCGGGAGACGGCGAAGACGGTGTAGCCCTCGGGGCGAAGGGTGCTCTCGAAGTTAGTGGAGGTGGTGGTGCGGGCGTTGCTGTACTTCACGACTTGCAGGCCGTTCGGACCTTCCACCAGGTGCGGGCCGTCTCCCCATGCCTTGGACATGTGGTTGCCATTGCCCGAGGCGTCGGGCCAGGAGTTGATTTGGAAGGGATTGTCGGGATCGAGCGGCACGTCGGTGATTTCGTTGGCGTCCAGCCAGAGCTGGAGGCCTGTATGGGTGTCGTTGCGCAGGCCCGGAAGCTTGAAGGGGAAGGTGGTGAGGCTTTCCAAGTTGCAGTACTCCCCGTTCGTCGTCTCCGCGCTGCGGGTGGCGATCTTGACC
>CAZWTI010000389.1:0-8041 GCA_964637065.1 uncultured Puniceicoccaceae bacterium | reverse complement strand
CAGGTTGTTCTATTGAACTAGCTTGGCGGTAGTCTTGGTGGTCTCCCAAGATCCGCCCCACCCTCCCCCGGCGCCTTTGTTCAGGATCAGTTTCCAGTCGCCCTTGCGGATTGCGAAGACGCCCGAAATGGAATGATGGATGGTGAAAGGGCGAATCGGTTCCTTGGCTCCTCCGAGGCAAGGAAAGAAAGAGAACGAGTCCTCCGCGGCGTTGTCGGGAATATCGTCTTGCTTGCCCAGCAACTCAGCAAAGGTGGCGAAGAAATCGGTTGTGCAAATCGTCGTCGGGATGACGGACCCAGCCTTCACCTTGCCCGGCCAACGCACGAGGAAAGGCACGCGGTGACCGCCCTCGTAGATGGTCGCCTTGGCTCCGCGAAAGGAACCGGAGGGACGATAGCCTGCAGCGATCATCTTGGGTATCTTGACGTAGGGAGCGAAGCCGTTGTCGGAGGTGAAGATGATCATGGTGTTGTCATCGACCCCCGATTCATTGAGTTGCTCGAGAACCTGCCCGACCACCCAGTCGGTCTCCGCCATGAAGTCAGCGTACCAGCTGTATTGCGGATACTTGCCCTTGAACTTCGGTCCGGGGGTGATCGGGGTGTGCGGAGAGGTCAAAGGCAGGTAAAGAAAGAAGGGTTTCTTCTTTTTACCCGCGGCTCGGCGCTTGATGTAAGCACATGACTCGGAGGCCCAGTCCGCCAAGCAGTCACTCGCCTCGAAATCCGCCGCGGACGCCCCGGTGCGTCGGAACTTGTTGTACTCGTTGTGCGGAAAGCCCTTGTTCACCGTCGGCAAGGAAATCGCCCGGTTGTTCCGAAGGTAGACGTAAGGAGCCATGTCGAGTGACGATAGAATGAAGAAGGCCTCGTCGAAACCGACGTCCACGGGACCATTCTTGAAAGGCTTGGAATAATCGACCTGCCAAGAAGCGTCGCGCTTGCTCTTGTCCGGTTTCGGGTTTTTCGGCGCCTTCGCAAAGTCGGCTCCGAGATGCCATTTGCCGATGCAGGCGGTATGGTAGCCCGCCTTTTGGAGGAAGCTGGGGAGATTGAGTCGCTTGGGGTCCATCAACGCCTTGTCAGTGGCCCTGAACAGCACGCTCCTCTTGAGCCTGCTGCGCCAATTGTACCGTCCAGTCAGGATACCGTAGCGGGTCGGCGTACAAACCGACGAGGTGGTATGGGCATCGGTGAAACGCATACCTTCGTTGGCCATACGGTCCAAGGTGGGCGGCGGGATGATGCCACCTGCGTGACTGGGCTCTCCCGGTCCCATGTCGTCGGCCAGAATCAGGACGATATTAGGTTGGGAGGATGCAATTGCCGAGGAGCAAAGGGCGAGTCCAACAACGAAAATCGACAGCTGGGTCTTCATAAGTCGGGAAATGTCGAGATAGTCCCAGGGGGCAAACGGAAAAAACCGCCGGAATTAATTTGCCGTTCGGAAGCGATCACTCAGAACTACTTCCCTAATGAGGGACTTCATCTTGAAGTTCTCTGTTTCGGTCTTGTCCACGATGGCGTCAATGGTCAGGACGTCGGTTGGGCTGAGTTCGCGCGACAAGGCGAATCGCAGCAAATGACCGGTGAAGGCCTTGGCGAATCGCCGGTTCTCCTCCGCCAGTGATTCCTTGAACCGGACGACGCCGTCGAAAGGATATTTCCTGAGCAACTTGCCGCTTGGATCGACGTCGCGGCCATTTTGATACTTGTCTCGCCAACGTCCGGTGAGGTCGAAGTTCTCCATGGCGAATCCAAGGGGGTCGAGCTTGGAGTGACATCCGGCGCAATCGGGATTCTCCCGGTGCTTGGCGAACTGTTCGCGGATGGTCAGGTTCCTGGCGTTGCCGTCTTCCTTCAGGGGAGGCACGTCGTTGGGCGGCGGAGGAGGCGGATCGTTCAGAATCACCTCGATGATCCAGGCTCCGCGAGCAATGGGATGAGTGCGCTTGGGGCCTGCGGTCATGCTCAGCATGGCCGCATTCGTTATGATGCCGCCGTAGCGCGGGTCTTCCGTTCCCACGCGCCGGAAGGAGCGAGCCCGCACCTTGGACCGCATTTGGTCGTCGAACCTCTTTTGCACTTCCTGCTTGTATTTTCCGGGATTAAGCGGCTTGGGTATTTTCTTGATGGCGTTTTCTGCAGTCTTGATCTTCTTAAGCAGGTCGGTCTTTCTTTTCTTTTGGTCTCCGTCGAGAGCCGCCGTCAAGTCCCTGTCCGAAACGTAAAGGTTTCGCCCGCTGTTGGAGGCCTGCACTTCCCCCGCAACCAAGGCGCGATTGTAGAGCCGAGCCTTGTCGATGCTAATGGAAAGGTACTTATTGCCTCCTGCCGGCAAGTGTCGCAAGCCGAAGATAACGGATGTTTTGTTACGGGGGAAGGTGGCTTTTCCCTTGCGGTACGGTTTGCCGTAGGGTTGCCCGTTGCGGTACAAGGTGGTTGTGCCGTCTTCCTTGTAGACCATCACGAGATGGAGCATTTCACCCGACTTCTGCTCGGGTGTGGAACCAGGGAAATCCAGGGTACGACTGTGGCCGTTGCTTCCCGATATCCAGTGTCGGTGCTTTCTCTCCCCAAGCACGATGGTGGCGAAGAAATCGCCCGGCCCCTGGATGCCCATCACCCCGCCGCCCCGCTGGTTGATGTCATGCGGCTTGAACCATACCTCGAGGCTTTTGGCGCGGAGGTCGACGGGAAGTGACTTGCTGAGAAGATAGGCCCGATTAAGCACTACCATGTCGTCCTTGAAACTCACATTGCCATTGGCCGTAAGAGGGAAATTCCCCAACGAGCTCTTGAGGTCACCGTCGAATTCCCAGGCAGCGTAGGGCTTAAGGTCCACTGGTTTCTTTTCTCCCGCAGCTTGTTTCCGGGCGGTCAAGATTTTGGCCCGAACGGGCTCAAGAAGGGTCTGCAGTTCTTCCTCGGTGGACTTGATGGCGGACTCCAGAGACTTGCGTTTCTCTTCATTGGCCCGGTTCTTCTCGATGATTTCGGTGGGCTCGATCGCGGGAGGCTTGAGATCCGAGGTATACCAAGCTTGCAGGAAATCGCTCCGGTAGGCGAAGCTCGGGGATATGAGATCCATGAGGGGACGATCCTCGACGAAAACGGCATCGAAAAGCAAGAGAGGCTCAAGCACCATCTGGAGACTGGCGGGGTAGTTCTTGTCGATGGTGAAGAATCTGGACTTCTTGGGATCCGGGGTCGCGGCCAAGACGTTCTCGAGCTGCATCCATTGCCCGGGAAAGGTATCGAGGAACCGTTCGATCTTGGGATCAGCGAGCATTCTCCCCATCGTCTTGGCAAGGTTTTCCGGCGTGGAAAGCTCACCGCTTTCAGCAAGACGCAAAAGCTCCTCATCCGGCCCGCTGGCCCACAGGAAAAAGGACAGCTTGGAGGCCAACGCGAACTCGGCATCCTTCTTGTCTTCGGCGGAATAACGAAAAAGGAATAGAGGCGAGGAAAGCGTGGCCGAAGTCACTTTCTTCATACTTTCCGTGAAGGAAAAGCCCTGCTCGATCTTCGCCTTCGCATAAGCCACGTAACGGTTCAGCACCTCCTCCTCTAGAGGACCACGAAAGGCGAGCTTGAGGAAAGGCCGAAGTCGCTTCTTGCTCTCCGCCGCCAAGTCGCTTCCTTCGGGTGGCGCCCGAAAGAAATCGTTCCATATCCCGACGGAACGCTCGTTGAAGTCCGGACTTTCGAGGATGGACACGGCGAGACGAAGGAAGGAGTCCAACAGGAGGGGGGAGAGGGTCAGTTGGTTGGCTTGATTGTCGAACCCATGGGAAGCACGCAAATCCTTGGGAAAGGGCTTCACCCCCTTCATATCGAAACCGGGAGCGAGCGAAGCGCAGGCGACTTCCACCCTGTCCGGCATCTTGCCGGACTTGGCATGAAGATAATTGCCGCCGTGCCGGGGCATCAACTTCTCGGGCAAGGCGAAGACGTCGCGGTTCAACTGGAACAAGTCACGGATCGAATTGTTGTACTGGAAGCGGTTCAAGCGACGGATCCGTCCTCGTTCCACTACCTCGCCGGCACTTGCTCGGCCCAACATGCCCTTCAAGGTGACCAAAAGTTTCTCGCGTTCCTCGGCTTCCAGTTCCGGCTCGTCTTCCGGTGGCATGTCGCGGGCATCGATCGCCTCGATCATTTCCTTGATCAGGCCCGGCTTGGCCAAAAAGTCCTTGGCCGTCCCTATCTCCTTGAGGTTGACCTTGCCCTTGGTTTTATCGCCGCCATGGCATTTTATGCAGTTTTGCTCGAAGAGGGGCTTGAGCTGAGAGCTGAATTCATCGGCCACCATGATGCCGCCGCCGGCATACAAGACAAAGGCAAAGGTGAACAGGGTTCTATTTCTCATGAAACTGGTTTCAAACATGATGGTTTCTACAAGTTCTCTTCTTGCAATAGGGTTTGGTCCAAATTCAGGAAGTCAGTGCGGAAAGGGTTCCCGTGCTATTCGCGAAGTGGTCGAGCTCAACACCCAATTGCCGTGCGATGGTCAACCATGCATTACTGAGCGGGGTGCCGTTGGGGCACTGGAGGTGCAGGTCGTTCTTCAGGCCACCTTGGGCCTTGCCTGCCAAAATAAGAGGTAGATCGAAATATTGGTGAGTGGCCCCGTCGCCCAAGCCTACCCCGCATGCTACGATCGAATTATCGAGCAGACTGCTCCCGTCGGGCTCCTTTGCCGCTTTCATCCTGGAAAGAACGTAAGCGTATTTCTCCATGTGAAAATGGTCGATTTCCTGAAGTTTTTTGTACCTGTCGCCTCTTTGATTGTGAGACATGGAATGATGAACCACGGGTTTGTCGAAAACGCTTTCGTAAAGCATCGAGGCATTCCATCTTTCCGGACCGATCATCATTGTGGAGACGTTGGTGATTCCCGTCTGCAAGGCGGCAATCATAAGGTCACACTGTAGCTCGATGTACTCGCCCCGAGGCAGAATCTCGTCGGTCGGCCGAGCAACCCCTGCCTCTGCAACAAGCTTTCCTAGCCGTGAAATTCTAGTTTCAATGTTCCGGAT
The DNA here is from genome assembly GCA_964637065.1 of uncultured Puniceicoccaceae bacterium. Lineage (GTDB taxonomy): Bacteria > Verrucomicrobiota > Verrucomicrobiia > Opitutales > Seribacteraceae. The sequence goes on along the minus strand of CAZWTI010000389.1, from coordinate 2,997 downwards.
CATGGTCATGAACTCATCAAGGGTATCCTTGTCGTTCCGTCCCAGTTTCATGGAAAGGGACTTGGCATCGGCCAAGACCAAGCTAGTCACCTCATTCAGGTGATTGTTGTAACGCGCGACATCCGACAGGAACAAGCGATCGTATAGAGCCTGAGGATCCTTGATCGATGGCGCCAACTGATCGACGTCGTACCATGAGAGGTTGTCGAACCTCATCGACTCCTTGCCCTTGGTGAATCCGTTGCAACTGATCTCCAAGGTTTTCAACGGCGTTCCCTGACCGAGCTTTTCGCCAATTACGTGATCCAAAGTGCGCCCTTGAAGGAAGCGTAGTTTCTTATCCGTAGCCTCCTCGGGAGAAACACTGCTTAAATAACAGGAAGCACCTTGTTCGTGAGCATCGCCACCTAACTTGTAAGGCCGGTCCAAACCGGTTAGGAGAGTGATGTCTTTCCTGTGAGCCGCCAGTGGTTGCATCGTCTGGGTCAGGCGAAGCGGTTGAATCCCGGAAGCCAGGCGATCCTTTTTCCGGCGTAATGCTTCAGATCTCTTGACGGTTTTGAATCCGGGCGAGGCGCTTTCTTCCTCACCGGGAATAAAGCAACGACGGACAAGGCCGTTAGGCAGGTACATCATGACCAGCTTCTTGTTCGGCAAAAGCGCTTTGGCCTTCGCTTGGGCACCAGCCAAGGATGGCAGGAAGGGCAAGCTCAAGAGAGCGCCATTCCCAACCAGGAATTGCCGTCTCGACAGACTTTGCATGGAAGGGGCCTCAGGTCCAGAGATCGGAAATGACGCCCGTGCTGTCGGCGAAGGAGTCGATCTCCAAGCCCATCAACTTGGCAAAGCTAAGCCAAAGGTTTGAGTTGAGGGTGCCGCTCTTGCACTTGATGAAGCGACCCTGCTTGACTTGCCCCTGTCCCTTGCCGGCGACTACGATCGGCAAGTCGAAATACTGGTGGGTGGCTCCGTCACCGAGGCCCGCGCCATAAAAAACGAGAGAATTGTCTAGCATGGAAGTGCCGTCGGATTCCTTAAGCGTCTTCATCCGCGAAAGAATGTAGGCATATTGCTCGACGTGAAAGGCGTCTATCTTTTGCACGTCGTTCTGGACGGACTCCTTCTTCTGGTTGTGAGTCATGTTGTGATGCTGAACGGGTTTCGGGAAGACGCCCTCGTACATAAGGGTGGCGTCCCAACGTTCCGGCCCGATCATGAAGGTGGCGACGTTCGTCAACCCCATCTGCATGGCCAGAAGCATCATGTCGGCCTGTAGGCGAATGTATTCGCCCCTGGGCAGGATTTCGTTTTGCGGAGCCTTCAAGTCGGCTCCTGCGATCATCTTTTCCAAACGCTCCGTGCGAATCTCGACGTCTCGAATCATTTCCACGAACTCACCGAGCGTCGCGCGGTCCTCTCGGCCGAGTTTCCCCGCCAAATCCTTGGCGTCCGCGAGAAGCAAGTCGGTGACGTCGCCCACGTGCTCGCGATAGCTATCGGTCATGAAAAGACGATCATAGAGTTTCCTCGGATTCTTGATGGATGGAGCGATCTTGTCGGGACCGTACCACGATATGTTGTCGAAATAGATCGACTCCTTGCCCGCCTTGAAACCATTGCAGCCGACTTCCAGGGTATTGAAGGCGGCATTCGCGCCAACGACGTCGCCAATCACGTGGTCCAGCGTGCGCCCGTTCGGATGACGCATACGCCGTTCGGCAGCCTGGTCGGGAGAAACACTGGTAATGAAACAGGACGCGGCTTGGGCATGGACGTCCTGACCATTCTTGTAACTGCGGTCGAGTCCAGTGATCAAGGTAACGTCCTTGGCATGAGGCGCGAGAGGTTCGAGGGTCTGCGTCAAATCAAGGGGGTATACGCCGGGATCGTTTTGAACCCTCTTCTTGTTCTTGAACTTGTCCGCGTTGAAACCGCCCACGAAACCCGGACGCTCGCCCTCCTCCTCGCCGGGAAAGAAAAACCTTCGCACAACACCGTTGGGAAGGTAGATCATTATCAACTTCTTGCTGGGTTTTCCCACCTTGGTCAAGGCGCGGCCAAAGGCATTGGGAATCGAATGAAGAAAGGGCAAGGCGACCGCCGCGCCCTTGGTCCTGAGAAAATGTCGCCTGGTCAAGCTCATGATGGTTCTTTCGTCCGGCCCAGAAAATAAAACGAACTGGTCAAGGCCTCCCTTATCTCAGAAAGACAACAAGAAATAAACCTCTTTCGCCGAGGAAAGACGGGATTTATTCTTTGCCCTTCAACTTGAGAGGAGGCGGGATGGCGTCCTTGTTTCGAAAACCGTACATCGGCAGAAGACGATAGTACACCTCGAGGCTCAGGGTCGCAAGTGTGGTCGACACGACTCGCCCGCCTTGGACTGCATGAGCGGAGCCAACGTCCCAACTGCCCGCCAAGGAACCCGTCTTCCTTTGGATCGTGGGCAAAGTGTCCTTGAGCCTCTCGTTCCAATCCTGCCAGATCGGACCCTGATGCTGATAGAGAGCGAGAGTGCCGTAATATAAGTAGTAATAATCGGGGGACTTTACGTTGATGCGGCGATTCTTCAGCACTTGGGCGCTCTCAGGCATCCGCGGATCCGTGGGCGGAACAAGGTCCAGTTGGCGGCAGAACATTCCCGTGGCAACCATTGCGCCGTTGTTGTTCTGAGGCCCCGTGTAACCGTATAATCCTCCATGCCTTCCGCCTCCCGCATGATCAAACCAGCGACGGGCGTTTTCAAACACGCGTTCCTCGATCTCGATTCCGGCCATGCGCGCGCTGTGCAGAGCCATGTACTGCCAGCCGGTCACGGAAGTGTCGGAATCGCTGGGAGTCGGGTTGTAGCGCCAACCACCCTTTTTCGGATCCTGAGCAGCCAATATGAGGTCTATCGATTTCTTGGCAGGTTCCCTCAGGGCGGGATCCTTGCTGACTCCATATGCCTCGCAAAGAGCTATCGCTGCAATTCCATGGCAATACATCCGTCCCTTC
>CAZWTI010000388.1:0-2788 GCA_964637065.1 uncultured Puniceicoccaceae bacterium | reverse complement strand
GGCTTGAGGTACGGAAACTTCCCCAGTCCCAACGATCTTGGGCGGAGGCAAGGCCGAAGGCTCAATTCTAGGAATGGAAACCTCCTCCTGATCCTTGCCGTTCTCGGAAGGCTGATGAAGCGTGCGAACCCCGCCGGCAAGCTCCCTGAGACGATCCTGCACGGCTCGGATGATGAATCCCCGTACTTTTCCTTCATGACGGAAACGAAGTTCCCTCTTGGCAGGATGCACGTTCACGTCCACGGCGGAAGGGTCGATTTCAAGGAACAGGGCAACTGGTGGAAAGCGTCCCTTGGGAGCATAGGTGTGGTAGGCTTCGATCACGGCGTATGACAGGGTCTTGCTTTCGACGGGTCTGCCATTCACGAAAAAGAGCATCTCCTTGCGTGTGGACCTTCCCAGTCCGGGCTTGGCAAGCAACCCGCCCATACGCAAGCCATCCCCTTCCGCCGAGATCGACACTAGGCATTCAGCCAGACCTTTCCCGAAAATTTCCCGTACACGGTCCAGCAGATCATCGCAAGTGGGAGAACGAAAAATCGTCCGTCTGCCTTCAGTAAGGGTAAAGGCGATCTCGGGATGGGCCAACGCGTAAAGTCGAGTCAAATGGCAAACGTGGGCCGCCTCGGTGGCGTCCGTCTTGAGGAATTTCCTTCGGGCCGGCACTGAGTTAAAAAGCTGCGAGACCTCGATTCTGGTACCCTCCGGCATCCCACACTCCTTGCTGTGAATCAGCTTGCCACCGTTAACGTAGACTTCTTGCCCTCCCTCGTCACCTCTGGCTCGCGTCCGCAAGGTAAAACGGCTCACGCTGGCGATGGAGGGCAAGGCCTCTCCCCTGAAGCCAAGAGAGGTGACGGTAAGCAGGTCGTCCGCCTCGCGAATCTTGCTTGTTGCGTGACGCTCCAGGCAAAGCAACGCCTCATCAGCATTCATGCCATTCCCGTCGTCCTCCACCCGCACGTAGGCCTTACCGCCGTTGCGGTATTCCACCTCGATAGCGGTAGCTCCCGCGTCGATGCTGTTCTCGATCAGTTCCTTCACCACGGCGGCAGGTCGTTCCACAACCTCCCCAGCCGCGATCTGGTTGGCCACCCGATCGGGCAAAATACGAATCGATGCCATAGGCATCAACCCCTAGGACGAACCGCCCTCGGCCTCAATGGGAAAACGTCGATCACCCTTTCAAGCTTGGGCAAAAGCCGAAACCCCGGCATCATTTCTCCCTTTCATCATGCCGAATCGACTTGCCGAAGAATCCAGTCTCTACCTACGCCAGCACGCCGAAAACCCCGTGAACTGGCTCCCTTGGGGGGACGAAGCCTTTGCCACAGCCAAGGACGAAAACAAGCCCGTCCTCATCTCCATCGGCTATTCAGCCTGCCACTGGTGTCACGTCATGGCCCACGAATCCTTCGAGGATTCCTATGTGGCCGACATCATGAACCGTCATTTCGTCTGTGTTAAGGTCGACCGCGAAGAACGTCCCGATGTGGATCACATCTACGTCGAAGCCGTTCGAATGTTTAACCAGTCCGCAGGTTGGCCGCTCAACGTATTCTCCCTGCCCGACGGTCGTCCCTTCTGGGGCGGGACATACTTCCCCCGCGAAGACAATGGTCAAGGCATCGTCCCTTGGCCTCAACTTCTCATGCGAGTCGCCGATCACTTCAGGCGCAAGAAGGATGAGATCGTCGAAAACGCGGATAACGTGGTCAAGAACCTGCTCCACGCCAACAACGCCCATTCCGCCGAGGAAAACGATTGGCAAAACGGCCTCCTGCTCGAGGCTGCAAGCGCGATTTGCTCGGCTCACGACGACAAACTCGGCGGCTTCACCAAAGCCCCCAAGTTTCCATCATCCATGAAGATGGACTTCCTGCTCGCCATGAGGGAGTCGGAAGTCTGCTCACAGATGACCCATCTCGCAGACAGAATCGACCTTGTCGTGCCCCGCACCCTGACCGCCATGGGCCGAGGCGGTCTCTTCGACCAAGTCGGGGGCGGTTTCGCCCGCTACAGCGTGGACGCCGAGTGGAAAATTCCCCATTTCGAGAAAATGCTCTACGACAACGGCCTACTCCTCGCCACCTATGCCCGGGCCAATCGTCGATACCCCGATCCCCTCTTCGCCGCCATCGCCGAGGAAACCGTGACTTGGCTCCAACGTGAAATGCAGGCTCCCGAAGGCGGTTTCTATTCCAGTCTCGACGCCGACGTTGAGGGCGAGGAAGGCAAATCCTACGTCTGGAACCCAGAGCAGGTCGCCGAGGTTCTTGGGGCGAAGGATGCAACCACGTTCCGCGAAGCCTACGACGTAACCGAGGAGGGCAACTTCGAGAAAGGCTATTCCAACCCCGTCCTCCTAACCGACGACTTTGCCCGCCGCCTTGCCCTAACCCCGCTCCGCAAAAAACTGCTTGAGGCTCGCTCGGGACGCCCTGCGCCGGGACGCGACGAGAAACAGCTCACGGCTTGGAACGCCCTGCTGATCCGTGGCCTTGCCGAGGCGGCCTTCTCCTTCGGTCGGAAGGACTGGCTCGCCCTCGCCCGCGAAACCGCCGACTGGCTCTGGGAAAACCTGCGTGGCGAGGACGGCTCCCTCCACGCCGTCCGCTACTCTGGCAAGGATGCCGCCGGACCCGCCTTCGTGGACGACTACGCCTTTTTCGCCGAGGCTCTCCTCACACTCGCCTCCATCGTCGACTGGCTCGATCCAGGGGCCTCCGCCGACTACCAGGCCAAAGCCGGCGAACTGTCCGAGGCCGCCATCGAACGCTTCCGAGAC
>CAZWTI010000387.1:0-6737 GCA_964637065.1 uncultured Puniceicoccaceae bacterium | reverse complement strand
AGATGCACAATGGGATAAAGTGGTTCCTCGGAAAGGTTTTCCTGCAACAAGTCCCTCAACCCGTCCTTGGACCGGAAACTCTTGCCGTTGTACTTTAGGGTGAGCCCTTTGTTCAAATACGAGTAGTACCGCATCATGCGCTCGGCGTACTCATTGCGAAAGCGGTACTTACTGAACATGTCGCCGTCAGGCGTGAAAGAAATAGTAGTCCCGTCCACCTCCTCCGTCTTCTTGTTCTTGCGGTCCTCCGAGAGCACCTTGCCACGAGCGAACTCGATACGGCGCGTCTCGCCCTCCCGGAAGGCCTGAATGTCAAACTGCTCGGAAAGAGCGTTCACCGCCTTGATGCCCACCCCGTTTAGACCCACGGATTTCTTGAAAGCCTTGGAGTCGTACTTGGCTCCAGTGTTTATCTTTGCGGCACAGGCCATCAGCTTCGCCAGCGGGATGCCGCGCCCGTAGTCCCGCACCATCACAGTCTGACCATCACATTCGACCTCGATGGTCTTGCCATAGCCCATGACGAACTCGTCGATGCAATTGTCGACGACCTCCTTGAGCAAGACATAGATGCCATCGTCTTCGGATGACCCATTGCCCAACTTGCCAATGTACATCCCGGGACGGAGCCTGATGTGCTCCTTCCAGTCGAGAGACTTTACGCTATCCGCCGTGTAATTGTGTTCTGCCATTATCCACCATAGCCCATAGGCCGTTCACGGGGTTATACTTATGGGAGAAACCACTTCGTTTGTCCACGAGAAAAAAAGCCACAAAAGAAAAAACTACGGAAACCTACTTGCCACAGGTACTTTCGGACCCTCTTCTTTGCCCATGATCAAAAGTTACGCAAGAGCCTTCAAGCAACTGGACTGTCCTCGCTTTATCAAGCCCCTCATCTACTCGCTCGGTCTTGCGGCGATCACCTCTCTTGCAGTGCTACCAATAGCCTTTTCAGGCCTCGAGTGGGCCAACGAACTACAAATGCAATGGATCGAGGCAGGCGAAGCTTGGTGGGCAAGTGCAATTAAATGGAGTCTGCGCGTCCTCGGTTTTTTGTTGCTTGTCGTAATTTTGTTTTTCCTCTTCGGAACAATACAAGTGGCTTATCTCGGTCTCTTCATCGACGGCATCGTGGACGCCGCCCTCGACCGCCATCACCCCGACTTGACCCCAACCCCTCCACCACCCTTCGCTAAAGCCGCTTTGGCGACCTTCCGTCTGCTAGTCCTGTCCATTACGATCAACCTACTACTCCTTCCCCTCTTCCTAATCGGTTGGTTTCTTCCACCACTGGGTCTTGTCCTTCAACTGCTCGCAAACGGCTACCTGCTAGGCAAGGAATATGAGGATGCAGTATCCCCTCGCTTACCCGGTCGTCCAAGGCTCCCCGCAAAGGAACGAACCCTCTTCGGCGCCGTCGCAGCCGCGCTCTTTCTGATCCCGATCGTGAACTTTCTCGCTCCCGTCGTGGCAGCTGCCGCAATGACGCACTACCTTGAGTCCCGTAGTTGACCGAGCAAATGTCGGCGCGCATTTTCCACCGCTAGGACGAGATCGTCGCCGCGGGCAAGCCTCGCAGCTATGGCCGAAGCAAGACGGCAACCCGTGCCACGAAAGGGCCCACCAGGCAGACGCGGATGCCGAAACTCAATGCCCTCAGGGTTAGACTGCAGCAGAAAAAAATCGATGCAATCCTTGCCTAAGAGGTGTCCCCCTTTCACCAGCACGGACTCGGACCCGAAACCTATAATATCCTTAGCCAGTAAACCTTAGTCACCTCCCTCCATACAGGTGGAGTTGGAAAGAATATGAGCCTCGGGCAAGTTTGGCGTAACAATGGAAGCCAAGGGGAAAAGATTACGACACATCGAGGAAATGCCCGCATCACTGGCCAATTGGGCTCGAGAACTTGAGGCAATAAGAGGATCAACTACAAGGTTGGGCAAGGATCTACTCTCTAGAAAATCGATCAAAGTCTCGACGCAACTTTTATCCGGGAGCATGCCCACCTTAACGGCATCGATCCCGGCGACAGCTTGTTGCTCGGCAGCTTCAAGTTGCGAACGAAGAATGATCGGAGGGATAGGATGCGAGGCAAGAAAGGCATCATCGGTCTGAGCGGTCACGGCGGTCACAGCCAGAAGAGGGTTGCAACCCAAAGCTCGGACCGTCTGGAGATCGGCGGCAATTCCAGCCCCACAGGAACTGTCCGAACCGGCGACGACAAGAACGTTAGGCACAGGGGCGATCGTCAATATCGAGGCATCGAAGGTTCTTCAACCTCAGCCCAATGATCTATGCCGCCAATCAAATTCTGAACCTTGCTGAACCCGTAGGCCTGGCGAAGAATCTCGCAAGCCATCATGCTGCGGACACCAGCCTTGCAGTATAGTACGGTTTCGACATCAACCGCTAACTCGGACGGTAGTTCGACGGGAAGAGATTGTCGTAAATGGCTGAGAGGAAGGGAAACGGCACCATCGATTCGACAAATATCCATTTCCCAAGACTCTCGCACGTCAACTAGAACGGGTGCATTTTCACCGACTAGTCGAAGACGAAGTTCCTCCGGCGAGACCTGAGGAATTTCCTCGATCGATTCTTCGTCAGTGGCGACACAGGAAAATTCCATCTCCTTGAGTTCACCAATCTTCTGATTGGCAGGATTGGTGGAGAAGGTAATTTGGTTCACTCGGAGGGTAAGAGCATCGAAGAGCAGGAGTTTCCCGGAAAGAACCTCCCCTATCCCCGCTAGAATTTTTATAGCTTCCAACGCCTGCAGACTTCCGATGATTCCCGGAAGTACGCCTATGACGCCGATTTCGGCGCAATTCGGCACATCCGTGGGATTTGGACTCTTTGGGAATAGGCACCTATAAGTGGGTCCTCCTTGGTAGTTGAACACACTGACCTGTCCCTCGAACTTGAAGATGGAACCGAAGCAAAGGGGCTTGCCGAACTTGACGCAGGCATCGCTCACAAGATAACGGGTGGGAAAATTATCAGAACCATCGACGACGACGTCGTGATCGGAAAGAAGACGTTCGGCATTTTCCGGAGAGAATCGCTCGACGTATGGACGAATTTCGACATGGGGATTAAGATCGGCAAGGCGCTTGGCAGCTGCTTCGGCCTTGTGCTCGTTGAGTTCGGAGTACCCGAAAAGAATCTGCCGCTGCAGATTAGACTGCTCAACGACGTCGAAATCGCAAATGCCGATCCGCCCGACTCCTACAGCAGCAAGGTATTGCAAGGCAGGACATCCGAGGCCACCTGCGCCAATTACCAAGACAGAGCCTTCCTTCAGTCGTTCCTGACCATCAGGCCCGAATTCGGGCAAGGAGAGATGCCTCTGGTAATGGCTTAGTTCAGCAGGAGTTAGCATTGCGACAACAGAGAAAGAAATGACGCTCAGCTCGCAAGTTCGAGAGAGTGACTTCGGCTGGGAGTTTTCTCAATGGTTGAATAGCAATCGTGAGCAACGTCCCAATCCTTCCAGACGGGCTCGTATCCAGAGCCAATTAGCATTGCGGCGACTTCGGAAGGAGAACGTTCGTCCGAAATGGAAAACTGCTCGAGGTTATTTTCGTCTACGGCTTTTGCGTAGCCACCGGGCTCCGTTCGTGAACCCGCGCTCATCGTGGTTATGCCAAGGCGAAAGGCATTGTCTCGAAAAAGAGGGCTTTCGCGAGTCGACAAGGTAAGTTCAAGTTCTTGATTAAAGATTCGGAAGGCACAGAAGAGTTGCACGAGATCAGCATCTTCGAGGGGAGCCTCGACCAGTACCTCGCCCTCGTGAGGTCGCATACGGGGAAAAGACATGGAAAAGGTTGACCGCCAGTATCTTCGCTCCAAGTAATCGAGGTGAAGAGCAGAGAAGAAAGCATCCGTCCGCCAATCCTTGGTAAGGCCATACAGGCAGCCCAATCCAATTTTCTTTATGCCTGCGGCACCTAGTCGGTCGGGGGTCTCCAGACGCCAGAGCATGTCGCTCTTCTTCCCTTTCGGATGGTGACTGGAATAACTAGCGCCATTGTAGGTCTCTTGGTAGACGAGCACGGAATGAAGCCCCTCATCAATTAGAATCTGATACTCTTCGGCAGAAAGTGGCTGCACTTCCATGGAGAGATTGGCAAAGGAAGGACGGAGCAGACGAAGCGCGTCACGCAGGTAAGGAACCCCAACCGTGCGGGAAGCTTCGCCAGTCACAAGCAAGACATGCTCGAAACCCTGCTTACGAAGCGCACCCGCCTCGGCAAGGATTTCAACAGGGCTCAGCGTCTTTCGAGGAACCGCATTTGTTATGCTGAAGCCACAGTAGTCGCAAATATTGTGGCACTCATTGGAAAGGTACAATGGAGCAAAAAGTCGAACGACGTTGCCGAATCTTTGCCGGGTAAGCTCGTTGCTCAACCGAGCCATGGACTCAAGATAGGATCTGCCCGTCGGCGAAACAAGTGCGCGAAAATCATCTAAACCACCCATTCCGCGACGATCGAGAGCACGTTCGACATCAACCGGCTTGACGGCTCGTATCGCAGCGGCTGTTTCACTCCAAGAAGTTTGGGAGAAAAAATTTCTAAAAGTCGACTTCATGGTCAATGAATCCCTAATCCGACCCCTGCGTAGATAAAAAACCAGTTAACGGTGACGAAGCGGCGGCTTCACGCAATGCCGCCCCGAGGCCCGCCAGTCGGGCAACTCTTCCCGCCTCGACCGCCTGAGCGAAGGCGGAACCCATGGCGACGGGATCCGCCGCTACCGCCATGGCCGTGTTCACGAGAACAGCATCGGCTCCCATCTCCATCGCTTCCGCAGCATGTGAAGGCGCTCCGATACCGGCATCCACTACAACGGGCACTTCGCTCTGTTCGATGATGATACGAAGGAACTCCCGGGACTTCAGTCCAAGATTGCTACCGATTGGCGAACCCAAAGGCATCACGGCTGACGCACCCACCTCCTCCAACCGCTTGCACAAGACAGGATCGGCATGACAGTACGGCAGGACCACGAAACCATCTGCGACAAGTTCTTCGGTCGCCTTGAGAGTCTCGACGGGATCGGGCATGAGATACTTTGGGTCAGGATGAATCTCAAGCTTTAGCCAATTAGTCTCTAGAGCCTCGCGAGCCATTTTGGCGACGAAGACTGCTTCCCTTGCATCGTGCGCACCGGATGTGTTGGGCAAGAGGCGAAAGCGTGAGCGATCCAAAAAATCAATAATAGCATCCTCTGCGGCCTTGGGATTCGTACGCTTTAGAGCGACGGTAACCAATTCGGCTCCCGATGCGACAATCGAGTCCATCATAACGCGGCCGGAAGAAAATTTTCCAGTTCCGGCAAAGAGACGCGAAGCAAAACTTTCCCCTGCTATGACAAGATCGTCTTCCATAGTGATGAGCTCATGCGGCCAGTCCGGAGCAAACAAGATTAAGCTCGGCCAGAACACAACTGACGTTCTGGGGCACCGATTTACCTTCCGTAAAAAGGGTCCCGCAAACAGCCAGGCCATGAGCTCCTGACGAAAGAACCTCTCGAGCGTCCTCAGAGCGAAGACCACCAATGACGAAGGAAGGAATCTCCGAGAGGTAGTCGATAATTTCGCGAAGCTCTTCTGCAGAAAGAATCGGGGCGAGGTTGACCTTTGTACAGGTAGAGCGAAAAGGTCCCACACCAGCATAGTCGCAGACTCCCTTGGAGAGAAGATTATCGGCTTCTCTCCATGAGTTAACGGTACCACCGATGATGGCCTCCGAGCCAAGGAGGTCACGAGCGAGTTCAGGGGTGGAATCTCGATTTCCAAGGTGAACACCATTTGCCTTAATCTTGAGGGCTACCTCAGGAGAATCATTCACTATGCAGCAGGCGTCGAACTTTCTGCAAACACGGACAACCGAAGCGGCTTCGACGAGATGCTCCTCGAATGATAGACACTTGGATCGAATCTGCACGAAACGAGCTCCACCTTCACAAAACAAACTAGCCTGCTCCGCATGAGACAGATTGGGAGAATCCTTCGTAAGGCAAAGCAGTCGAGGAAGCTTCATTTGTTTTTGCCAACATTGGCTCGTAGCTTAAATATGCGGTCGATCCAAGATTCATTGCCTTCTCCCGATCGTGAGGGAACGGCCGTGCGGTACCGCATAAATGTTTTCTGGGGATAGCGACTCCCCCACACGCCCCCAAGAGCGGCCACGCCGTCGAATCCAAGAGAGAGGGCTACGCGCACCTTGTCCGGAACCATTCCACCCAAGGCCACGATGCGAGGTCGAGTAATGCGTTGCTTGCGCCGATCTACAAAGAAATTCCTCAACCGCGAAGCAGGAAAGGCCGATTGGTAGCCCTGTTTTGAGATGGAATCAAAGATGGGCCCGAGAAAGACGTAATCAAGTTGCTCTTCACAATTAGAAAGGTCGTCCATATCATGAAAGGACCGACTGAGGGTTCCATCAAAGTTCTTTTCGCGATATTCCTCTGTTGAGGAGAGGTGATATCCGGCCAATGGAAAATCACGCAGAACTTCAGGACGACGATGTATGACCGTTCGCTGGAGACAGTCGTCCGGCAATTCGTTGAGGAACTCACGAATTTCATCGAGAGACCAATCGGGCTTACGCAAGTGAAATCGGGAAAGCCCCATTTCGAAAATCCTGCGAATTGATCGAATCTCGTTCAGGTTCTCGCCGGGCGAGGAAATAAGGATCAATTCCATAATCCCTTAACCACCTTGC
>CAZWTI010000386.1:0-8267 GCA_964637065.1 uncultured Puniceicoccaceae bacterium | reverse complement strand
TTCTCTGCACTCAAAACGGTTTCAAAATCCTTTTCTGGCTTCTCTATGTCACGAAGATTCGAAAGGTGGTTGATCGCGTTGGGACTGATTCCAAGCAAGTGTCGCTCATGCCCGAACTGAGCCACGACGAGATATTGGCGATTTCCCAACGCACAGGTATCGGCCAAGTGAATTCGGCCTGCGCCAGCGGCTTTCATTCCGGGTCGCTTATTCCGGTAGTAATGATTGAGAAGTACTGCTCCCGCTCCCAATAAAGCCAAGAAGGCAATCACCTTAACCCAAAGCCAAATCAAATCACCGCCCGGAAGTGTGGGGGGAGGCGCAGAATCAGCGAAACTTTCTCCCGCGAAAGAGAAGGGAGCGAAGGACGGCGACGCCACTAGAAGGGCGAGCGACGCGACGCGACGAAAGTTCACGGAGCGGAATCGACGATCTCCGTAACCTTCAGACCGAAGCGATCGTCCACAACCACAACTTCCCCATAGGCAATTAGCTTGCCATTGACGAGGAGCCCAACGGGATCCTTGGCACTCTGCTTCAATTGAATCTGTGCGCCGGGGCTTAGCTCCACGACTTCCCTCATGGGCAGTTCAGCCGTACCGAGTTGAACGGTAGCGTTTACTTTGACGTCCATGACGACATCCATTTTCCTGTTATCCATGGCTCTTCCCCATTAGGTTGCTTGCCTCTGCGCAAGTTTCGTTGACTTGGAAGGCGACTTGCTCTCCCTCCAAACCGATTTCACCGACAAAACACGTTCGGTCCTCAATTCTTATCTTGGTCTCATTAATGAGACTGGCCGACATTTCAATGACATCGTCCACACGCAAGGCCAAAAGATCTCGCACAGTCAGCTCAAAGGCATCCCATTCAGCTGACAGCGGAACAAGGATATCGTCATAAACCTCCTGCCAACGAGCGGATTTTGAAGAAGATTTTTCCAAATTGCCATCTGACTGTAGAATTCGCGTGACCAAAGGTTCGAGGGTATAATAGGGAACGGCAATGTTGACGGGGCCCGTAACATCGCCGAATGAAGCTTCCATTTGAAGGATCAACATCATTGCATCGGACGGCGATGTCTGCAGGAATCGCCCGCTGTTTTCGTTACCGATTATGCTTGGGTGCAAAGTCATTAGGTCTTGCCACTGCTTGCACCACTCCTCCAGGATGATGGTGTTGAAATCGTCCACCAAAACCTTTTCAATATCAGTCAACCCGCGTTCTTCTGGATTGGTTGAACCACGCCCTCCAAGCACGCGATCCACCACTGTCGACGCAAGGTGAGAATTAACGTCCAGAATGCACACTCCATTCAGTTCCTGAACCTTGAAAAGAGCCACGCAAGACGGTTCCTTGATCGACTGAATGAAATTCCCATACAGGTCCTCGGTCACCCCATCTAGCGTAAGGCTAAATTCCGTCCGGAGAAACATCGAGAGATGACCTGCAAGATAGTATACAAACTGTTCGCTCCTAGCCTTTAGTTTGGCCAGGTCGGACTCGGCAAGCACGATTGGGTTGGTGAAATCGTACTTTTTGACACGTACTTGGGCATCGTCGGGAAAACGTTCGCCGTCGAAACGATAAATGGGGTGAGCCTCGCCGGCACCCTCGAGTTCGCTCAAGTCGAAACTTTCGTCTTCGAGTATAGGTTCGTCAGCCATGATTAAACAAAGTGTCGAAATTCAGGCGAAAAGAAACAAAGGTGGAGGATGAACTACTGAATGACAAACTGAGTGAAATAAAGTTGCCTAATCAAATCGCTTTCCCCATCGCGATATTTGCGCAAGACGCTGGCAAAACCTTTCTTCAGGTCGATTCGGACACGTTCCTGAAATCCATCCAGTTGCGCGTCCTCATAGGTATAGTTGCCAAGGATGCTCAGAGCCTTGTCACGAACTCGATGTTCGTTCGTTTCAAGGATTTTCTCAAAGTCGCCGGCAAGCCCTTCCATCTTGATTTCGACGTCTATGTAGCGGGCCTTGACCGGACCGCCGAGATTAGTGATGAGTTCCTTTAGCTCAAAATACTTCTCGTCGCCAGTGGGTTCGATATCCAATGGTTGACCACCCTCGACGACTTGGGGCTTTTCCGTTTCCTCGGGAACAAATCCCTTGATTATGAAGAATACAGCAGCTCCGGTAATGACGGGAGCGAGAATGAGAGCAAGCAGGACAGGAACCAAGTTGCCCCCGCCTTTGCCTTCGTCTTGGCTGTCTGGAAGTTCATCAATTTGAGCGCACATAACTTTATTCTGGTTATAGGTTCGACTATCGTTTCAGGTTCACGGCTTCCGACAGGATCATGTCAGAAGTTGTCACTACTCGAGAACCGGCCTGAAAGGAACGTTGGTGGGTAATCATGGACGCGAACTCGTTCGTCAAATCCACATTGGAAAGTTCCAAAGCGTACTGACGTATTTTTCCGTTTGAGCCAATCGTGGGCAAGAAATTGTCAAGCATCCCGGCCAAATTTTGTCCGGCCCGTCCATTCGAAAAATAACCGTTGCCGACTCGTCGGAGGTATTGCGGGGCCGAAAAGTTAACCAATTTCACATGACCTGCGGCACGAAGCGTGTCCTGCCCATCCTTGTTCACGAGAAGGTTGATCTTCCCATCTTCCTCCACTCTGCGGGCAAGGATTGTCTCGCCCTCCTGTGGCCCCAGAAGCAATTGTCCATCCTGCCCCTGCAGTTGATAGCTGAAACGGTCACGTGACACCACTACACCCTCGACGGTTGTTTCATAAGCTCCCGCTCGAGTGTAAAATAATTCTCCTGTCGCAGGATCCGTGAGCTCAAAGAAACCGCCTGCGTTCGGCAATGCTCCCCCCTCGATGGCCAAGTCAAGGTCCAAACCCGTCACGTCGATCGTCCCTTGGTTGAAGTTTGAACTCACGGAACCGACGTGCACGCCAGTACCATATTGTTGTACCTCGTTTCTAGACTCGCCATCCGCACCAGACTTGGCATCGGCTAAGTGGAGGTAAAAATTATCGGAATAATTGGCTCGCGAAGTCTTGTATCCAAGGGAATTAACATTCGCGATGTTGTTGCCCAAGACCTGCAAGCCTTGGGTAAGACTCTTAAGCGTAGTCACTCCGTTATGCAGGGAAGCTATCATATCAATTCAGTCTCGAAGGGATGAAAAAAGTTCATTCGGAATCAGAACCGTCGGCAAACTCAACTCGCACAATACCGGACAGAGGGTACTGTTTGCCAGAAATCGTAACCGTAACCTCCCCCTCCCCTGAACGTTCAACGGCCTCGACCACACCCGCCTTGCGATTTCCACCCTCGGCCTCAACGGTCACCTTTCGCCCGAGATATGCCTGAGCAGCCATTTCCTTGTGAGATTCGGCGAATTGACTGAAGCCGGCAGTGAAACGTTGCATGTTCTCCATCGATGCCACGTTCGCCATCTGCGATATGAACTCGGTATCCTTCATAGGCTCTAGCGGATCTTGATTCGCTATTTGGGTCGTGAGCAACTGGAGGAAGTCTTCCATCCCCATCATGTCGCCACCGGAACCGGATTGCTTCTCGTTAAAGATTTCCAAACGCGGATTCTTATCCGTTTCAGTCGCAGAAATCGCCGCTTCGATCATTGAGGTCTCCTTTTAGTTAGATTCAAATAAAAATGTTAATAGGCGAACGTTAAGCTGCCTTTGGTAAAGATTTGCCCAATTCGCGATAACTTGCTGCCACCAGAAAATCATCGGCATCGAATCCACTTTCAGTCAAACCTGCAGAAATTGATCGTGCTGCGGAACGAAGAACTGTACGCAAGTCGGAATCTGCCGTTATAAAGGCGAGTCGGGCTTTCTTGCCAAAAAGTTCAATTCTAACACTCAATTTGGCCCCACCGGGTAGGTCGATAGCAAAACGAGCGACTCGACGCCCGTCCTTCAACAACAAAGCCAGTCGAGCGGTCAAGGAAGGCAGAACGGGACGCAATGTCTCGGGCAAGGTCAACCTACCGGCTTCGTTCCCTAAAGTAGAACTCACCGTCTTTCCGACCGTCATCGCTTGATATTCAACTCGTTTCTTCACTTGAGTTTCGTTTTTTTGAGAGTCAACTTCCTTGTCACCCGCACTTAAAGCACGTTTCGCGCCACGATGCCTTCTATCTTTCCTATGCCCTTGATCCTCAGGATGAAAAAATTTATCTGCCTTTGCTGGAAGGACGGCTTCACGTCCTTGTGCACGACTCTTGGATTGGTTTGGAGAGGCAAAATTTTCCGCTGGTCGAGCCGCATTCCTTGCGCGTTCCCCTGAGACTTTCAACGGAATCGACTTCCCGCTGCCAGAGGAGGCAGACTTTGGATTAGCAAAGCTCGTCGTTGCTTTTTGCTTAGCTTGGCTTGCAGAGGCGTTACCTTTTGAAGTCTTCCCGGCACTAGGTAATGAAGAGGAGCCGGTTGAACGCCCACCCTGTTGCATGGCCTGCCGAACGTCGGTGGGCGTACGTGCGGATGCACCTTTACTTTGCCCAGGACCGTCCGAAGACTTACCGTGACTAGCAGGCGACCTTCGGGTACGAGCTCCATCCGCATCGGAAGGCAACCAGAAACTCCCGTAAGAGCCAACCGTCCCGCTTTGCTGAGAGGGAGGCATCGCCGAGGAAGACGAAACAGCAGTGGCAACAGAGGCAGTTGGAGAGACCTGCACGAGAAAATACCTTTCTAATTTGCCCCGCCGTCGGCATCTGGGCCCCTCACGCCCGAAGACGTGGGAGCAAGACTGCGATCACCCATAGTCAAGGCATTTGCCAATTGAATGAGATCGTCGACATCCCCAGTCCTCATAAAGGCGATGATTGGGGCTTTGTCTTCGGGCTTCATAAGCTCGAAGATACTAAGCGCATCCTCGAATTTGTCGTTAAAGGCCCATTGCTGGAGTTGCTTAGTCGCCATCTCCGGCCCCATCTCGATCAATAACTTTGCATTGTCTTTGGCTTTCTTCTGTCCCTCCTCACCCAACCCGGCTTCTTGCTCGTCCTTGAACACCTTCATTTGCTGCATTAGATTTTTCCTAAGCGTCTCGAGTTCCTTTTTCTGCTTGTCCAATTCCTGTTTATCCAAGGCAATGGCGGACTCGCGGGCGTCCTGCTCACGCTGGCGTCCAAGCAATTCCTCTCGCAGAGCACTCAATTCCTTCGATAACTGGTTCATCGAATGAGTTTCCTGAGGCGAATAGCTTGTATCTTCGGCATCGAACTCCAAGCTGGTAAACTCTGCCTTTATCTCGGGTTTCGGCTTAAAGAGCTCATCCTTCTTCATAAAGACTAGCCCCCCGGATACGGCGAATGAGAGAATGATGGCTGCGGCGATAACAACGGCTGGCGGTACGTTCATGGCTATTTAGGTTGTAGGTTTGAGACCGTATCGTGTTCCGATCACGTCTTCAAGTTCTCGCTCTTCCTTCTTTAGTTCGAAACGAAAATGTTCTTCCTGCATACGTTCCTTAAGGCGAACCAAGCTTTTCTCGTCTCCATCGGCCTCAACGAAGACAGTCCGAGATTCTTCCTCAGTGCGTCTGGCTCGATTCACCTTGGCGCGTTGTCTATGCAAGCGATCCTTGGCAAGATTTACCGCCCGCAGAAAAGTGGCTTGGTCGGCGCCGATAAATCCTTCCTTTCGACGAACACCTACCTCTTGCCGCAATTCTCCAAGACGACGCTCACAGGCAAGAAGTTTATTTTCCTCGAGTTCCCGTCGACGAATTGACTTCGCGTAAATGGAAAGAGCCTCCTCTCGAGCCATCTCCCGAAGATTAAGCAAAGTTTGCAGACGAAAGTGAAAAGCTCTCACGAGAATATGGAGGAAAGGCGGCTGAAAGCCTCCTCACGAGTATGGAGTTCGTCGTAGCGTTGCTTGAGAAAGTTTTCCACCAAGGGATGCTTCTCAATGGCGAGATCAATCCGGGGATTGGAATTTTTGACATAGGCTCCCACATTGATGAGATCCTCGTTGTGCCGATATACGGCAAGAAGATCCCGAGCCTCGGAGATGATGGCCATTTCCTCTTCACTACATACGGCACGATCCAAACGGCTGACGCTTCGCAAGACATCCACGGCAGGGAAGTGATTGGCGTTCGCAAGCTTGCGACTCAATACGATATGTCCGTCGAGAAAACCCCGCACCGCATCAGCCACGGGTTCGTTCATATCGTCGCCCTCCACCAGTACGGTATAAATAGCAGTAATTGCGCCTGCTTCACTCATGCCGGTACGTTCAAGCAAACGAGGCAACATTGAAAAGACGGAGGGGACGTATCCCCGAGAAGCGGGCGGTTCTCCGACCGCAAGACCGATTTCACGCTGGGCCATCGCAAAACGGGTAACCGAATCCATCAAGAGGAGCACATTTGAACCTTCGTCCCGAAATCCTTCTGCGATAGCAGTCGCAAGAGTCGCTGCTCGTATCCGCATGGGAGCGGGTTGATCGGCAGTTGAAACAACGATGACGGACTTGGACAAGCCTTCCGTGCCCAAGTCGTTCTCAACAAACTCTCTTAATTCTCGCCCCCGCTCTCCCACAAGGGAAATGATGTTCACGTCGGCCTCGGAACCTCGTGCGACCATGCCGAGGAGGATGGACTTCCCCACTCCCGAACCCGAAAAGATACCAACGCGTTGCCCACGACCTAGAGGGACGAAGGAATCAATTGCCTGAATACCCGTGCCAAAGGGTTCGCGGATCAATGTCCTGGAAAGAGGATTTGGAGGTTCTGCGTAAAAGCCATCTCGAGAGGCCGCTCGCAATGGTCCCTTGCCATCAATGGGACGTCCCATCCCGTCGATGACACGACCTAGCAGATTCTTCCCTGCAGGAACTTCGTTGCTGTTGGGCTTGGCCGTAACCTTACATCCGGGATGAATGTGATGAACGCTTTCAAGAGCCATCAAGAGGACCATGTTCTCACGAAATCCAACCACTTGGGCTTCCGTTCTGTCCTCATGGCGCGGGGAAGTGATTGCACAAGTCTGTCCTATACTGACTTCCGGGCCTTCGGACTCAATGATGAGTCCGGCCACCTTACGTACCGTTCCGACCTTTTCGGCAGGACGGGAACCGCGGATTCCAGCCTCCATCCAATCGAGGCGTTCGCCAAGAGAAGCAATCATTCCTCCTTCAAGTCTGACTCGATCTTTCGCAACTTGGTTGCAACGCGACCGTCAAGTAATCCGAAGCGGCTTTTTATCTGGCAATCTCCACGAGAAAGGGTCGGGTCCTCATGAAAAGTTACGTTGGGATAGCCCTCAAGCAGGGTGTCATCACCCTCTAATCCATCAAAAATCCCAGCTATTGCACTAGCAAAACCACCTTCCTCCTTTTCCGAGGTATTCTCGGTTTTTTCTTCGCGGGCAAAAGCCTTTAGAAGATTGAGGTCTTCCGGACAGAGATAAGCTTCAAGCTTTTCATCCTCGCCAGAGAATTCGGCAACGAGAGTTCTCACTATATTTTCTACGGTCTCGCGATTCAACGGGGTTTGCCCAAGAACCCGTTCAGCAAGACTGAGTACGATATCCGGCAAACGCGTGTCGAGTTCCGCCAGCACGCCCTCAACCCTTTGTTGGGTGGCAGCAAGCAAATCAGCCTGTCTCTGGCCATATTCCGCCCGGAGTTTCCTTATTTCCTCCTGATAGAAGGCCGTCGCCTCAGCCTTTGCCTGCTCCCGCGCCACACGTATGTTCTCCGCGACGTCGACAGCAGGGATTGGAGGATCACCGACAAAACCTACAGCAATGGCCTTGGGTGGATCTGAAAAACGGATTACCCTACTGTACGACAACGTCTCCTCCCCCAGTATCAAGGATGATCTCCTCATCCTCTTCAAGCTCTCGCACAACCTGAATGACACGGTCTTGCGCCGCCTCGACTTCGGAAAGACGCTTTGGCCCGAGAAATTCAAGCTGTTCCTCCAACGCTTCCACGGCCCGCTTGGACATTGTGGAATAGATGATCTTCTTGAGCTCGTGAGAAGCGTTCTTGAGCGCGACGATGAGATCGTCCTGATCCACTTCCTTGACGATTTTGGCCACGTCGCCGGGACTGAGACGTACCAAATCCTCGAAACGGAACATAAGTTGCCGGATTGAGGAACCCAGTTTCGGGTTTCGTTTTTCGAGGTTCTTAAGCAATTCCTTGCCATCGTCTTTGTCGAACCAGTTGAGGAGATCCGCCGCCGTCTTCACGCCGCCTGTTTTGACGCGGGGCGACTGCTCCTTCTTGCTCATCCGCTGCCCTAGGGTATCCGC